>JAKADF010000050.1 GCA_021820805.1 Bacillota bacterium | reverse complement strand
CCGTGGCAGCCACAGTGGAAAGCTGGTTTAAATACGAAATGGCCTGCCTAAGTATCTGCTCTGGTCCGGAGAAAATTAGATCGACAAATTGATTCACGATCCCCCGCCTCCAGATCCAAAATTGCCTAGCATCCGGACGACAGCGAACGCCGTGATGAGCCAAACGGCAAAATGTAATACATAGGCCAAGTTATCAAGTTGCAATAGTCCAAACACAGGCTGCATTTGTGTAAAATCATTTCGCAGATCTCCCGGCATGACGGGAGAAGAATTGTTATAGGAAAGCTGGAGCATAGTGGTTAAAAGTCCCTCAATAAAAGAAAACAATACATGAAATACACTGACCAATAATTGAAAGAGCAATTCAACCATCGTAACGAGTTGCTGAATAAAGTAAAAAATAGCCGTGATAAGATCAAAAATCGGTTTGAAAAGGGCCTGCAGCAGTGAACCGATTCCATTCAATAGGTTCTGTACAAGACTCCCAAGGAACTGCATGGCCCCATTCCATAGATTGCTTAGGAATCCCCAAAAATACTGTGCAAACTTACTTAACATGTCCGTATCCTCGGATCAGGTCAACGAGAAATTGCACAAGAAGCTGCCCATTAGCAATTACTGCCGTTACGAGAACAGCAGGTGCAAGTGCCTGAAGAAACGGGATGGAGTAATTAAAAACGTCTGCAGCGTTCATGAATTCATCTCCTAGGGCCCTGATCCAGGAATGGTATATTGCGGCTGGTTATTAGGAGCTATCGTTTGCCCTGTATAACTCGGTGATAAATTCACCGTGGATACGGGCGGATTGGAACTCGGCATGGGTGGTGTATACATTTGCGGTGATGAAGTGCCAGGAATAGCACCGGTCCCGTATAGCGGTTGCGAGACACCTGGTGTTGGTCCGCTCATGCTCGAAGGTTGTGAGGCATTAGGAGCAGGTCCGGAATTACCTGCAGGTGGTGTGTCGCTCGGCAAAGGATTGCTATTTGCTATGGAAGGGGCTGCAGGCGTATATCCAACACTTCCTACCTGCCCTGGAATAAGAATCGTTCCCGCCGGTTGATGAGGAAGGTTATTAGGATCACCTATGGTGAAAGCGCTGCTTCCCGTCGTTGGAACACTGATGGCAGAATAGCCTGACGTAAAATTAAAACTTTGTCCTACCGATATCGTGGGTTCCTGGGGGGCCGTGATGGTCGGTGTCGTCAAAGCAGGGCTCGCGGTAATCTGATCCGAACCGGAAGGCGGGGCCGGAATGGGTGGGGCCTCAAACCAAATATCGTGCCCAATCTCTTGCTCAATCTGCGTCCAATTGGGAGGCGGGGTGAAACTGCTTGAGCTGCCACTACCACTTGGTGCGGTGGTAAATCCCCATGAGGGCTGAGTCCAAATGACTTCGCCTGAAGTGGATACATTGTAAGCATTACTCCACGTTTCCGTCAGCCAATAGTCACCCGCTGTATTCGATGATTCATAGGCCCAAAAAATCATTCCCCAAGTGCCTGGTGGGGTCATGATTTGCTTATTCAAGTCCGCTGCATACAGTGTCTTCGAACCAATAAAACTGCCGGATGAGTCTTGATAAGTCACATCAACCTCAGCATCAGGTGGCAAATAACCACTGATTTCATAAGAGGAAAAAGATGTTGTGTAATCATGCGTATCTGCTACGATCTGCTCACTGGGATAGCCTTCTTCAGGCAAACTATCATCATAATTACCGCTATAAGTCCAGGAATTCCCTACATAAGCAGAATTATAAAATATAGTAGGGACTGTACTGGCCATGGCGATAGGCGAAAAAAGAAGAGAGACAATCATGCCAACGGCCCAAATTCTCCGTATTCGCATCATTATCCCTCCTTCATTTTTACGCTACGATGCGCAATTAACCGCGACTATGCCCAAATACACCTTTGATAAAGGCAATGAGGCGAGGTGCAAAGGCGATGGCTAGGCCAAGTAATACAAAACCTGCCACACTTGACACTAAGGCCCCTGAGTTGCTTAAAATATCACTGGCTTGAAAGCCAAAATTGATACCACTTGCCGGAATTACAGTCATTGAAATTTCCTCCTTAGTAGTCATCTTCATCTTCAAACTCAGCAGCATCTTCATGCGTTTTTTCGAACGATCGATAAATCATTCCCACAACGAGACCTGCCAAGGTGACAGCGAACAGCATTAAAATCCATGGTGATGCTTGCCCAACGGCCCACCAAAGCACCTGATAAAAGAAATTCATGTTTTGCGTTGAAGTTAAGCCCATATCCCAACTGCTCATGTTATTTCGCGCTCCGAACAGCCCGAACAATAACAGCGAGAACAAGACCTACGACCGTGGCGGCCACGACAATCAAAACGAAAGGGGCTCCGCTAGACAAGAAGTTTTGAAATACCTGCCAAAAGAAATTCCAATCCCACACGTTCCCAAAGTACATGGATCATCAACCCTCCCGCATGGCATACCCTACAATGGAAAAAACCACGGCGAGTAGGCCCGCATAGATAAAGATGAACTCAAGCACCGTGGGGGACGAGAAGAACCAAGCGACGACACCGGATAAAATGGTGGATGTCATAGCCTCACCTTTTTGGGAAAAAAGGCATATAGGCCAAGAACACTAAACGGGACCACCAAGAGCATCCAGATACTCACCAAATTGATGCCGTTTAATACCGTCCACATGTCCATCACCCCCGATACATCCACTCCGCAAACCACCGAAATATGAGCGTAATGGCAATCACAAGAAGCAAGATTCCGAGAAATACTTGTCCCAATGTAATTTGATACGCCACATAAAAAGATCCAGTGGGAAGCGAAATGGTTGTTCCTAGTGTCGTCCCCATGATTTCCTCCCTAACGCTGCATTCATTTGGAATTGGCAGGGATCATACTTCGATGCAAAAGTTTTGCTTTGGTGGTATTAATCCACTTGTCCCTACGGTACATGACAATGCCTCATCGTCTCAAAGGCTGATTTCTGCCGTTTCCTAGCATGTTGCTGAGATATGCTGTGTTATGAGGGCAATGAACGCTTCGATTCATCGTTCTTCAAACTTTTTTTATCTTGGGAAATTATCGTCCACCAATGAACAACCATCAAACCACTACGTGGTTATGCTAAAAACGATCTTATTGTGAGTATTTCGATTTTTTGCGGTAACCTTAAAAAATCACCGCCTAGCTTCAAACCAGGCGATGACCAGAATAAGTAGGAAAAAGAAAATTTCCATTCCCATTATGAAATTTGAAGGGTTTACTGCATACATATTCGAATGTCTGCTGTAATCATACATAGCCATGTAGGCCTTTCGTCCATCTGTCACGGACTCACATCCTTGAATAATTATGCGCCTAGTTTCGGGTCTCATATTTGACCTAAGAGGCTGTTTTTTTCATGCCTTAAGGCAATTACCTTTAAACAATATAAAACGGCTAAAAAAGGGCTTTTTGTGCGTCATATCAATCGAATCCCAAAACCCCTAGTAAATATCCCACAAAACAGCAAATGAAACTCTCGGTGATAGGGTTTAACCCGAAACCAACTCATGAGCAGATGCCGATTTGCTCCAATCCGAAGAAATCCGAAGTGGGGATATCTCCACATCATCCAGGCGTTCATTGCCGGGTAATCCGCTAATACGATCGGATAACGTTTCGGCTTGAAGTGCTGTTAAGATCACACGGTCATTATCGGTCACAATCACCGACCGTGCTTTTCGGCCAAACGTGGCATCAAGGAGTCGATCCCGTTCTCGTGCAGCTTGCACCATGCGGCGAATGGGTGCGGACTCATAACACAGAACTGAGATAATCCGTGAAGTCATCACGGTATTGCCATACCCGATATGCAAAAGAAAATTCATTGCGTCACCCCCAAAAAATTCATCAATCGGTAGTCCATACAGCCGACTGGTTCACCACTTTGATACGTTAAGTCCACGAGGACACTATTTTGCAAGAGTCGGCCTGCGGTAGCCTGTCCCAATACCTGAATCATTGCCGTACTAATTTCACTCGACCAAAGAACGGGAAGGCCATTAAAAACACGATAGTCAAGAATCGTATAAATCTCTTCATAGGCCGAAGATCGAACTTCGGGAAGGCCCGTTTTATCGTTGGGCTTCCCCTTTGCTAGGTCATCGATAAAAAGTACATCACACGTCTGCAGAGCTTCACGAATCTGTTGCACCGCTTGACCTCCTCGATCATAGGCGGCAAACATTTCTTTCATGCCTGAGACAAAATTAAAATAGACAACCCCTATGCCGCGCTGGAGCAGTTCGTTAGCCACGGCACAGAGCAAATGTGTTTTACCCGAACCCACAGCTCCAGCTATCCCAAGACCGTTCTGATCCGTGAATCGTCGCTCTTCGTAGTGATCCGCGTAGTCTTTCGCTACATGCCAAGCCTTTACAATACGGGGATCAAGGCCTTGGAGCGAAAAGTTTTCAAACGTTTTATCTCGAAAGGCTTGTCCAATCTTGCTATTACGCATGACCTTCGCGACACGGCGACGAGCAATACAATCACACTGCCGGGCGGTACCCGCTTCCCAGTCGACAATCACACAAGTATCTTGACACTTTGGACAGTCATATTTGGGCAATTCTTTTGGCGGCAACCTGTTGGGCGAACCAGTCTGCTGCAGCTGTGTTAGCTGCTCCTGGCGTACTTGCTCCCCCAGGCGTTGGAACTTGCGCACTAACTCCTGTGTTGTGCTGCTTAGTGATTCCATGGCTGTTTACCTCCGGTTTGTAAGTGTGCACCTCATGCAGGTCTAACACGTGCGTACGGCAATAGGTCAAGCGCTTAATACGATCACCCTCTCGCACCGGTTTGTAGCGATTAAAGCCGTTGCGAATCCCTTGGAGGATCGTTTCATCGGGGATTCCCAAGGCAACAAAGTCCATAAGCATTTTGGATTCATCCGGCGTTAACATGGCCCTTTGCATCAAGGACAAGAAATCGTCTTCGATCGTGGTACGAAGATGTTCCGACAGGATCGGCACCTGTCTGGTCAACGAATCAGGGATCGGCACCACGGATTCGTCAGAGCTTCGTGAAAAGGGTTCATGCATGCGCGCGTCAACAGCTAAAGCATTCTGTTCTTTTGTTTTGTTTAGTTTAATAATAGCGACACTTTGTGCGACATGTTGTGGGACATCTTGTGAGACACTTTGTGCGACATATTGTGGGACAGTTTGTGGGTCATAAATGACGCACAATGAATTCATATTATAAATGGCTGATTGATTTCCCTTGCGTTCTCGCCAATCAATCAAGCCTTTTTGCTCCAACGTATTACGGCATCGTTCGATCGTTTTCTTTTTTAACCCCGTCTTAGTTTCGAGGGTCGATATGGCCACCGTGAATTCATCGGCCCATCCCGCCTTGTTATTGATCGCCATGAGCGCATGCCATAGAGCGATACAGGATGTGGACATCGAATTCGTTTCGAGCCAATCATAAAAAGCATTGATCTCCCGAAGGTAATTCATGCAAACACCACCATTTCAATTAGCGCAGTTACCTTGAGATAAACTTTCAATACAAACTGCAAGTTCCGTTTTACCCAGGTTGCAATGCCATCGACTATTTATGATGGTCATTGCTTTCTCACTCCTTTATCTGAATTGTTATTCCTCCCTGAATTTTTCATTTTTTAACGGATCCTAAACAGCAACCGTCGCTCCTTTGAATCTTCGATAGAATCCTAATTGAGCAATTAACTTTATCGCCCGATCCTTATCGGTCATGTATTCACCTCCACCTACCACTGATTCAAAATATCGGGTATTCGTAAAATCATGTTGAAATTGCAACTTTGATTTTTAGTGGAACTATCCGGCGGTGGACGTCAAATTGCAAGTTCTTGATGTCTGCCGATCCAATCTGAGGTCATCACTTGCTCGCCAAGAATTTGCTTCTTGTGCTGATCCATGCAGACAAGTTCGATTTCAGACCACGGTTTTCCGTGCAACGATGTCACCATGTCTTCAATAGGTATTTCAAAATTGATGCGTCGACAGTTTTCGTATTGACTTATATACCTTTCGATCTGCGCATCATTCGGACTATTGAGCCAGACTTTCAGATCAAACCGTCGTCGAATAGCTGGATCTATTGCATCTGGCATATTAGTGGCGGCAATGAGCAGGCACGAATCAGGTAATCTATCCATATTGGCGAGCAGGATCGTGACGATGTTGTTGTACTCTTTTTCTGCTCCGTTGTTTCCACCCCTTTTGGAGCCGATGGCGTCAATCTCATCAATAAACAAGAGACACTCGTTGGTTGACGCAAAATCAAATACTTGGCCGATATTTCTGCCACTCTCTCCTAGATGCGAGTCAATTAGGCCGTGCATCTTCACTGAAATGAATTGCAGCCCAAGCTCATTTGCAAGCGCCGATGCAAGGCTTGTTTTGCCGTTTCCAGGTGGTCCAGCCAAAAGAATTGACTTGCGTACCGACAGTCCAGCTTCGTGAAGCCTTTCAAAACTATTTCGCTCTCGAAGCAAGAACTCAATGCTCGACAGAATAGAATGGTCCAATAATAGTTCGCTAAGTTTGCGCACGTTTGTTTCTGGCCAAACAATGTTCTTTAGGTTGTGCGGAAGTTCCTTCAATACAATTGGCCAATTCCTGAGCGCATACTCAAGTTTTTGAGCAGATGTCTTGTGGTTACTCTCACGCTCATTGGCTATCATCTGCTCAACGATTTTCTTCATCAAAGATTGATCATTTGCACCAATCGCACGGATTAGATTAACGACAGCATCAATCTTTGGCATAATCATCTTCCCCTTCATTGGAAATGACTGGGTTATGAAAGAGTTCCGCAATCTTGTTAGACCATGAATGATCCTCATAGCGCACCAAAACTTCATAGGTTGAAACAACATCCATATCATCATCAGACTGTAGTCGTGAAGCGAATTGCACGTTAGTGATATGACCGGCTACGTTTTTGTAAATACCATTGCAAATTGCTTCTAAGGCGTTTAACTGGTTCTCCACCTCAATTGCTGATTTCCCGCTGATCATGAGAAATGGCATTGTCATTCTCCTTTCTTTTTTCAAAAGATTGGGTTTCCAAACGAACAATTCCGTTAACGTCATGTAAAACAACCAGTACTCCATTCACTTTTTTCCCGACACATAGCAAGCGTTGCATTGTATTCCCTCCTCGTTTTTGAGCTTGTCCCACAAGAGAAGGCTATGCGCCTTCCCGAGAACTACCTCAACGCCCGATCGCTCTCTGATCACTATGCAATGCAAAATGTTGTCCTCTTTCCGATCGCTCTAACCATTCCTCAAATGATTTACGTAAAACCACGCGGCGCGTTGGTGTCTTTTGTATGGCGGGAAAGTCATTTCTGCGCATGAGTTCACGTGCTGTTGAAATGCCGATATGAAGAATCTTCGCGATATCTGCTGGTCCCATAACCGGAGGCCAGTCGTGATAGGCAGCTTTATCATCTGAAACGGCTTCTTGTACGGGTTGAGAGCCGGACAAGAGAATGCGCATAAACTCTTCGCGAATCAATTGCCGGAGACGAGTTTCATCCATGAATTGTCTACTTCCTTTCGTCATTGGATATGTGCAGGCTATTAATAATCACACCCAAATTCACGCCGACAAATTGTTACTTCATCCACGGTGTCAAACAGATAGCGCATTTCATTCAATATTTGCTCGATCATTTTTGGTGGGATCTTGAACTCCTTAAGAGCACGCTTGGCATAAGCTTCTGCTTGATTGTTAGTCAAGGTTTTAACCTCCAAACTAAAGGGTCTAAACAAAATTCATCGAATTTAATAATTGCGACTAAGCGGAAAACGGACTTTGTAGCGTATCGCTACAATTGTCTTCAAAAAAAAGGGTCCAATTGAATCCCAAAAAATCTGCATATCGTTTTGCTACTGGAACGCTAGGTCTCCTAGATCCATTTTCAATTTGCGTCACATATACACGATGAACTCCCACTCCAAGGGCAACTTGTTCGGCAGTTAATCCCTTTTGAAGTCTAATGTCAATTAGCCACTTTCTTATCATGTTTAATCCTCCTCTCTTTGTAGCAATATGCGACTGAATGGTTTTATTATGCGTAACGATTCGCTACAAGTCAAGAGTATTTGTACTTTATTGCTACTTTTATTTCATTGTCGTAGCGATAGGCTACAATATTGGTGAGGTGAAGTAATATGCTCGGAGATCGTCTATCGGCAATGAGAGCCAAAAACAGGTGGACTCAACAAGATGTTGCTAACAAAGTTGGCATTAGTAGAGGGACTTATGCTCATTATGAAATTAATAAACGTGAACCCGACAATGCTACCCTGATTAAACTTGCTACTCTATTCGAGGTTTCACTTGATTATCTTTTAGGCCGCACAGATAAATCTAATGAACAGGTCCGAACCGAGCCAACTCTATCGGGAGATCTTTCATATCTATTTGATGTGGATACAGAATTAAGGAAATCGCCTCGTAGCTTCTTGGTATATCTGCCGAATAATAAAGAACGCGCCGAGGTATTGCAACGGATTGTATCCGAATTTGGAAGAATTCTTAGAACATTGAGATTGGACTCGGGACTCACGCCGGATGAATTATCGCAAAAAACCTCTGTACCATGGCTAGCTATTATCCGTTATGAATCCCCAGGAGCATTGTATTTGCCAGATCGGAGGCATGTAGAGACACTTACTAAGTTCTTTAGAGTGTCTGTTGACTATGTATTTGGAATGAGCAAAGTAAAATCAGCAGAAAAATGGGTTCATTATTTTCACTCTTCAATTATTTACATGCTTGATAATTCTGATGTGCCAAATGAAAAGATTATTGAGAGTATTGGACTAGATATTAACGAACTCGTAGATAAAGATAAATCCTGGCAAGTAACTAATGATGCTCAAGTACTTTTTAAATTGTCGGGTGTTTTATGGCTTCCAATTAAGGACTTATTTGAGGCCGCATCATATTCTTGCTTTGACTATGATCAATACGACCCTCAAACGGGGGAGCGCATCACTGAACCATCCCTATCTGAGGAAGATCACATCCTCAAAGAGTTATCCAACGATCCTGAAACCATGCTGATGTTCAGCGATTATGCCAGTGCATCCTTGGAAGACAAGCGAATGCTCTTAGAAATCTGGAGATCGATCAAGAAAAACCGCAAGGGGGAGCAAATAGATGGCGGAGAGATCGAAAAGGACAAGCAATAGAGAAATCAATAAGATGGCCGAAGTTCCATTCGATCTTGGTCTGGGTGCTGGTTTCTTAAGCATCTTTTGGGTTCATACTCAGACGCAATCATGGCCGGTATCGATTATAGTTGGCCTCGCAATTTTTTTCGTGGGAATTGTTTTAAGTCGCATGATATTATCTCTGAAGTCCTCAAAAAACACTGTGTCCTCTCCAAAAAACAATGCTAAGCAAAAATCAAATTCACCTACTCCAACAGGTCGATCCGTGCGCGCAGACGATGTAATTCTAAATACTCCTCTAAAAAAATTAAACCCCTATGAATTTGAGCGTCTCTTGGCTCTATATTTTCGCGATCATGGATTCGAAGTAGAAGAGACTGGCCGCACAGGAGACGGCGGGGTAGATCTCATCCTTACGGATAAAAAGGGATACAGGACAGCAGTTCAAGCAAAACATTGGAACTTCGGCCCCGTCGGGCCCGAAATTATACGTGGGACTCATTCCGCCAGGATGAATCCCAATCCATCTTGTCATTTTGCTATGGTAGTCACCAGCAATGATATTACCCCTCAGGCTAGAAAAGAAGCCGAAGACAGAAGAATGGAATATTGGCATGGCGGACTCCTGGTACATAAGCTTTCTAACTGGCCCAAATGGCAAGCCAACCGAAATCTCAGAAAGTTACATAGAAGGTAAATATAAAATAATGTATAATATGCCCCATGGGAGAAATCCCTATTTTCTTTGGAGTATACAAGAACATACGTTCTACTAGGGGTGGTTTTTTGAATATCGAGGAATGCGCTAAACAGATTCGCGCTTTAGGGAACGGTCATATTCCCGTCGATCCATGGGTAATTGCTCAAAGATTACGTATTGAAGTTCTAGATGAAAGGAGCCCATCTGTCCTTTTCTCTGAGTCAGGTAGGGCCTATATCGTCGTGGACGAACGAAAAGATGAGTTTCACCGGCACATTGATTGTGCTCATGAGATCGGACATTATGTATTACATGAGGGTAATCAGATGCTTTTCCCCAAACTTTGGACTGATTATCAAGAAACTCAAGCTTGGGCATTTGCCCTTTATTTGCTAGTACCTACAGAGGAAATCGAGTCAATGATTGTTCCCGGCATTGGTCGCCAACAGTGTATTGTTGAGGTATCCCAACATTTTCGTGTTCCCCTTTCTTTTGCCTCCAAGAGGCTCCAGATTTTCGAGCACTTAATTTTACGTCATTGAGAATATATGCGCCCATTCGTGCGATAAAAGGGCCATTATTCATCCACGCAGCGATACGTTAATTTTACCAATTAGGGGGTTGCATAATGGCAACGGGACGCGTGATTCGGCGAAATGGCAAATGGGCCTATGTTATTAGTATGCCCTTTGATCCTGTTAAAGGAAAATATCCCCAACGCTGGAGAAGCGGATTTGAAACGAAAGCAGCAGCGGCAGAGGCCCTTCGCAAAGATTTAGCCGAAATCGACTCCGGAGAGATAGTCATGTCGAAACTTACCACAGAGTCATATCTTCTTGAATGGCTAAAGTCAATAAATCAGTCACGAGCTCCTCGGACAGCTGAAACGTACCAGTATACAGTGGAACGATGGATCGTTCCACTTATTGGCTCGATCAAATTGAACAAATTAGATCATTATCACATCGAAAAGATGTATCAGACAATAGCTAAATCCGGAATCGCATCGTCTTCGGTGCATCGCGTCCACCGCGTTTTGCGTACAGCGTTAAACCGAGCCGTAAAGAGAGGATTGCTAGCAAGAAACCCAATAAGTCAGGTAGATGCTCCATCAAACCATATTGACCGAAGGGAAACTTTGCACAG
Organism: Bacillota bacterium; assembly: GCA_021820805.1. The sequence goes on along the minus strand of JAKADF010000050.1, from coordinate 917 downwards.
CGAACATGTAATTCAATTACTGGAATATCTTTCGCAACATTCCCCCATGTTACATATGGCGGTTTATTTATCAGTTTTTACAGGTATGCGTAGAGGCGAGCTATGCGGGCTAACCTGGTCAAACGTGGATTGGGACCATGGGGTCCTACGAATTGTCCAGGCGAGGCAGCGAAGGGATGGGAAAGATTTAATTGGAAAGACGAAGACAGCTGGATCTGTGCGTCCCATCGTCATAGATGACGATGTATTGACAGCGTTACAGAATTGGAAATCTGAGCAGAAGGAACGAGCAGAGCAAAGCGCAACTGTATGGACTGTAGAAAATTATATACTAACAAATATTGACGGCAGCTTGCCTGATCCATCTAGCTTTTCACGACAATTGGCTAAGGCAGTTCGAAAATTGAATTTACCTCACGTCAGCTTCCACGATTTACGTCACACGCATGCAACTTTATTACTGGAAGCAAACGTGCCTTTGAAAGTTGTATCCGAACGCTTAGGTCATGCTTCCATAGGAACAACGGCAAATGTGTATGCCCACGTGACGGAAAACATGCAACGTCAGGCCGCGGACAAGCTCAAAGATATCCTCAGCAAACCAATAGAACATTAGTTTTGTAGCTCATTTGTAGCGCTCAATTTTTGTCGATTTCAAAGCAAACAAAAAACCGCACAACAGTGCGGTTTGACTGGTCGGAGTTACAGGATTCGAACCTGTGACCTCCTGCTCCCAAGGCAGGCGCGCTACCAAGCTGCGCTAAACTCCGATAACAAATTAATGCAAAACCATCATGGTGCGGGTGAAGGGACTCGAACCCCCACGGTTGCCCGCCAGATCCTAAGTCTGGTGCGTCTGCCAATTCCGCCACACCCGCAAAAGTGATGTGGTGAGCCATCCGCGACTCGAACGCGGG
>JAKADF010000049.1 GCA_021820805.1 Bacillota bacterium | reverse complement strand
AAGTCCTTTGCAAGAAAAACAATCGTACTATATGAAGCAGGCACTTGTGGAGGCAGAGAGCGCATTACAATTTGGAGAGGTCCCGATTGGTGCCATTGTTGTCTATCAAGACGAAGTGATTGCTCGTGCTCATAATTGGCGGGAAACGTGGAAAGATCCAACTGCGCATGCGGAATTAATCGCTATACAATTAGCTAGTCGAAAACTAGGCGGATGGCGGCTTTCAGATTGTAGTTTGTATGTTACCCTTGAACCTTGTCTCATGTGTGCTGGTGCAATCTTAATGTCACGCTTGTCGAACATATATTTTGGGGCTTTTGACCCAAAAGGCGGAGCCATCACATCTCGAATGGAAACATTGGTTGATGGATTGTGGAACCACCATCCAGAAATTAGGGGTGGCATTTTAGAGGATGAGTGTGGTATGATACTCAAGGAATTTTTCCGCCAGTTGAGAAAGTAGAAAAGTATGGAGAGATGTCTGAGTGGTCGAAAGAGCTCGTCTCGAAAGCGAGTGACCCTGTGAGGGGTCCGTGGGTTCGAATCCCACTCTCTCCGCCATTTTTTAAAAGCAGCACGCTTTGTGCCCAAGGCCCAAACTGGGTCCCACGCAACGGAAACTCCCGAATCGTGTCAGGTCCTGACGGAAGCAGCACTAAGGGAGACCTTCCGGGTGATGTGGGGCAACCTAGTTTGGACCTTGGACAGAGAGCGTGCTTTTTTGATTCTCTTATACATAGAACCGTAGTGTCAGTTCTTGTCGGAAATCAGGAAGTTTTGTCACGGGGAAGGGTTTTGAATTTACCTTGCGAACTTTACCGAACAAAGAAAATTGGACGGGGGCAGGGTATATGGCTGCAAAACCGATTATTTCACAGCCCGTAGATGTTCATCCGACTTTTGCAGAACTTAATGCAGGTATACTCTTCATAGCAAATAATTTGCAGGTATGTATCTGTAACCAACTGGCTGCTCAGTTGTTGAATGCGAAGGGCCAAATTGGACAATGCGTTCATATGAAAGAGTATCTTGATCCGAACCGGGAAGAATACCAAGTTTTCGCGTCAATGATAAGCTCACAGCGTGAGTTCCGTGATATGATTGTCACATGGGAAATTGATGGGCGGATAAGACATGTACTAATTGATTCATTTTCGAGTTACTCCGACAATGGACAGTTTCTGGGTATGCATGTGATGATGAAAGATCTTGGTAATTTTGTAGCTCTGGAACAACAAATGCAAAGAACAGACAAGTTGGCGACCGTAGGGAAAATTGCGGCTGGTGTTGCGCATGAAATTCGCAACCCGTTAACAACCATTAAAGGTTTTTTGCAGATTTTGCATGGACGATTTCGTAAAGATGAACGGGCAGATGAATTGCAGTTTACAGAAGTTATGCTGCGTGAGATTGAACATGTGAATGATTTAGTCAGTGAGTTATTGCTACTTTCCAAACCCCATAAAGTTTTAATGGAAATCTGCAGTATTGCAGACATTCTAAACGGCATTAACTCAGTGATTCAAAATGAAGCACAATTATGTGATGTGCAATTTGATTACAAAATCGATGAGGATTCAATTATTTATGCTGATAAATCAATGTTGAAACAGGCTGTATTGAACTTAGTGAAGAATTCCTTTGAGGCAATGAATAAATCGGGCCATCTTGGACTTCATGTTGCGACTCGTGGAAATATGGTTCAAATTGATATCAGTGATTCAGGACCAGGAATTCCTTATTATCAAATAGATCGGATATTTGATGTTTTTTATACGACAAAAGAAAAAGGAACAGGTCTTGGTTTACCAATTTGTCAACGAATTATAACTGAACACGGCGGAGAAATACGGGTTTCCTCAAAAGGTTTTGGGTGCACTTTTACAATCCTAATTCCTATCTATAAGGGATAGTTTGCACCTATGCTGATAATATGATTCAGATTTGTCCTGTTTCGTTCCCTGTGTTACTTTTATGACGGGGAGGGACAAACGTGTCCTATCAGGCTCTTTATCGGACGTGGCGGCCACAAACATTTGCCCACTTGGTTGGACAGCCACATGTTAGACAAACACTAAAAAATGCAATTTCGCATGCGCAAGTTGCACATGCGTATTTATTTTGCGGTCCGCGTGGTACGGGTAAAACAAGCACAGCAAAAGTATTTGCCAAAGCGGTCAATTGCCTTCATCCAATTGGCGCTGAACCATGCAACGAATGTGAAAACTGTTTAGCGATTACGGCGGGAAACCATGTGGATGTTGAAGAAATTGATGCGGCATCCAACAGAGGCGTAGACGAGATTCGGCAATTACGTGAAAAGGTTCACTATTCGCCAGCATCACTTAAGAAAAAGGTCTATATCGTTGATGAAGTTCACATGCTTACGACTGAAGCATTTAATGCACTATTAAAGACGTTAGAGGAACCACCTGCGCATGCATTATTTATATTAGCTACAACAGAGCCGCACAAGATTCCCAGCACGATTGTTTCACGCTGTCAACGATTTGATTTTCGCAGAATTCCACTTGATAGTATTACAGAGAGGCTTAAGGAGGTTGCAACAAAGGAAGGCTGGTCATGGGATGAACAAGCTCTTTGGCAGCTTGCAGAGGCAGCGGATGGAGGGCTGAGAGATGCCTTAGGCTTATTAGAGCAAACTGCTGCTTATGGCGGTGGAATTATCAGTGACAGCCATGTTTCTGCGGTTGTTGGAAGCGTCGTTTCTGAGGAATTATTGCAGTTTATGCAGGCACTCTGTGACGGAGACCTCCTGCGTGTAATTGAACAACTTGGTACCTGGTATCAAGCTGGAAAAGAAGCACCCAGAATCATTTATGATATCTTGCACATGGTTCGTGATTTGTTTGTTTTGAAGTTATCAAATGCAGAATCAACGGTAAGCGGGCGTCCGGTTAAACAAGAGCATCGGTCTCTAGCCGAGAAATGCCAAACAGAATGGTTATTACATGCGATGAATAAATTGGGGGAAATGTATACGCAGCTTCGATATGTCGAAGAGCCGCGAATTGCCCTTGAAGCAATCGTCATCGGTCTAGCAACATATATACCCAAAGAAGCCACGACGAACGTAACGAGCCAAAGCCAAGTGCAGAATACAATTCCTGTTTCACCTTCGCAATTACACGAAGAAACGAAACCATCTAAGGCAAAACATCTGGCTAAAACATCAGTATCACGTAAAAAGCAAGTTTTATCTGATTTACAATCTCATCAGGAACCTGATATTCTTTCTGCTGTCCAGAAAAATTGGCAGCAAATCTTGCAATGTGTGAAAGGATATCGAATCCAAACCCATGCTTGGTTAATGAATGGAGAGCCCGTTCTTGCAACGAATCAAGCGGTTGTCGTGTGTTTTCAGAGCAGAATACACCGAGATGCTATTATGAAGCCAGACGAGCGTCAGGCTGTTGAAAAAGCTTTTCAAGAGATAACAAATCTCCCGCTCACAATTTTGGCGCTGCTCAAAGCGGATTGGGAAACATTTTTGAAGTCCGAGGTTTCTTCCGAATCAAGCGATTCAAATGAAAAACCAGCGATTGGATTAGCTGAGCAGGCTGTACAAGTATTTGGCAAAGAGTTAGTTGAAATAAGACCTGAGGAGTGAATCAAATGAAAAATATGCAACAATTAATGAAACAAGCGAAAAAAATGCAAGAAGAAATTTTAAAGGCGCAAGAAGCTCTTGGCGAGAAGACGGTGGAAGGTACTTCTGGCGGAGGTGTTGTGAAAGTACAAATGAACGGCCATAAGCAAGTTCTTGCTGTTGAAATCTCAAAAGATGTCGTAAATCCGGATGATGTTGAAATGTTGCAAGACTTAATAGTGGTGGCTTTAGCAGATGCACAAAAACAAGTGGATGACTTGACTTCATCGGAGATGGGCAAATATACACGCGGGTTAAATATGCCCGGGCTGTTCTAAAATGTGGGGATATCCGGAACCGATTGGCCGTTTGATTGAGCAGTTTATGAAACTGCCTGGGATTGGACCGAAAACGGCCGCTCGTCTTGCTTTTCATGTCATGGACATGTCCCCCGAGGATGTGCGTGAGTTTGCTGGTGCGCTCCATGATGTGAAAACAAAGCTTAAAGAATGTACAGTGTGCTGCAATATAACAGAAGATAGCCCGTGTTCAATTTGTACCGATTCAAAAAGAGATAAAAAGGTAATCTGTGTGGTTCAAGAGCCAAAAGATATTATCGCAATGGAAAGAACCCATGAGTACAATGGACAGTATCATGTACTTCATGGCGCGATATCTCCAATGGAGGGTATTGGGCCAAATGAGATTCGTATTCGGGAATTATTAAATCGAGCAGCAAGTGAAGATATAGAGGAAGTTATATTGGCTACAAATCCAAATGTAGAAGGTGAAGCGACCGCTATGTATATTTCGCGGTTACTTAAGCCTTTCTCTATATCAGTAACACGTATCGCCCGCGGGTTACCTGTTGGCGGTGATCTTGAGTATGCAGATGAAGTCACTCTCGCTAAAGCCTTAGAAGGCCGCCGCCAAGTTTAATTGGGTAAGTAGTTTGTAAATAGTCTATAAATAAGGATATGTTCTTCATAATTTAGTCATAAACCCCCCTTTGCTTGTCTATGATCTAATAGCCAGGTTTAAGGGGGGCTTTCATTGGTTGATAAATACAGCTTCTTAGATGAAATTTTGAAGTCAAGGCGGGAACTTGCGATTGCGTTGCAGCAATTTGACGAAATTTCCGATCCGCTTCTTGTCGATCACATTGTTTTTCGAATTGGAGCAGCTGAGAAGCAGTTCGACCATTTACTTAGACTTGCAAGAAAAATGGGAATTTCTTTTGATGGCATGCAGTGGGAGTGGAAACAAAATTGATTCATGGACAAGTCTTAATGTGGGTTGGTCTGACTCTTATAGCAATCTTTGTTTTAGCACAAGTGGCAAAATACCCTGGCAAAATACTTTTTTGGATTGTAAAGAGCGTTATTCTCGGCTGTCTATTTGTTTTTGCAGCAAATTGGGTAGGTCAATATTTTCATTTTCACCTTCCGTTTAATGCAGTTACAACGATGATTGCTGGCTTTTTAGGTCTGCCGGGACTTGCTGCATTAGTTACATTGAAACTTTGGATTATAGCGGGTTAACAGGTGAAGTAAGAGAGTCGTAAAGGCTCTGTTACTTCACCCTTTTTTTAATATTGACTTCTTACTTGTCTCTCTCTGTGCAACCTTCGCGCTATTCTCGATAAACGTGCTCCAATACCAGGGAGTTTACGGAGCTCGTCTTCACGAATCGCCCCTATTCTCATTGTAAAGTACAAATAAATAACAGCACCCAGCATACTGGTAATGACAAATTGAAGCATATTTAACAGCCATGATGACTGAAGTAAGAGCTTAGAAAATAGGCTGTGAGTCATCCAGTTAATAACGACAAGTCCAATAAACAACGGAATTGTAGCTGTAAAAAAGGGTTTAGCTAAACGAATAAGCGAAAAGCGCACATTACCGTACTTCCTCACTGCAAGCACGTTTAGCGCAGATGAAAACAAATAGCCTATCGTTGTCGCAATAGCAGCTCCCATAACAGAGCGAGTTGCTAGAATGAGAATGACGTTAAAGACCACTTTTACGAATACGCCTAAAAACATGTTCCTGACAGGTCTGTACATTTGGCCAAGCCCTTGCAAAATATATGTCGAAACAAGTTCTAGGCTTGAAAATATGGCCATGAATGAAACTGCCTTAATGATGTCAGCACCCTCATATGAGCTAGCAATTACAAAATCAATCGGACGAGCCAGAACAAATAGAACAGCTGCGGTTGGGAAGGTTATGAAAAACATGGTTCGAATTGTCCCAACAGTATTTAACTGAATCGCATTATGGTTTTTGAGTGCTTTCGCTTCAGAAATTGCCGGAAGGACTGAAGCGCCAATGGCCATTGCAAAAGAAAGAGGCAATTGTACCAAGAATAATGCTTGCCTAGAGTATATGCCAAAGTCTGAAAGCGCAGTTTTATATGTCTTTCCAGCAAGCATGAGCAGGTTTTGTACAGTGTAAGTATCTGACATATTTGATATAGGTACAACTAAAGCACCGAGGCTGACAGGTAGTGCTATACGCCATAAAATCTTTAACATTTGCCGATTGGTGTATGGAGACTTGTCGATATTCATTCCCCGGTATTCGCGGCGAATTGGAATAACAGCCGTAATCAAAAGGACTAACCCTACCGCACCTCCAACGAAAGCGCCAAAAGTGGCAGCTGCTGCACCGGCAATAATCCCATGTCCCATTACACGCATAACCAGATAAGCGCCAACAACCATTGTAATTACGCGGAATAATTGTTCAACGGCTTGTGAATAGGCAGGAGCCTCCAGCCGCTGAAATCCGTATAGATAACCGCGAAGAGCACTCATAAGAGGTACGACGAGTAAACTAAACGAGATTGCGCGGATAGATGGCGTCATTTGTTCAATTGCTAGTTTTGGTGTGCTAATAGCAACAAAAATACTAAACAGTGGAGCACCAAACCACATAATGAGAAATGAAATGATACTGAAGATAACGATGGCTTTTATGGTGACGCGATACATATGCTCAACTTCAACACGCTTATTAAGTGCGTGCCGCTCAGAAATGAGCTTACCGAGTGCAAGTGGAAACCCGTTTGTTGACAAGGTTAATAGAATATTGTACACCGCATACGCGTTTGCATATATACCTAACCCAGTTGTGCCGATGAGTTGGGTGACAGGGATAATCCAAATCACACCTAAGAGTTTGGCAATGGCCACGCAGACCACCATAATTGAAGCACCCCTAGTGAGGTTTGATGTCCTCGTGTTACCCACCTCCTGATCCATCTGTGCATTATACCATACGCCACGCATCGATTTCCTAAAGAAACAACGACAAGCCCGCAACATAATGTGTAAGAGCGCTAAAAAATTACGGTGAAATACATCTCTGGCCAGGAACAGGCAAAAATTCAAATCTGGATAGAATGTCAAATAGAATCCGTATGAATTTATAACGAGAAAGACATACTAGAAGTAGGGTTAGAAAGTAAGGTTGGTGATACTTGTGACACAGAATTTGGGAAATGGAATTGAATGTGTAGTCTGTTCGATGCCGAAAACGCAAGGTATTAGAATATGTGGACAGTGGATTTGTTCAGACTGTGAGCGCGAGATTGTCAAAACCGATGTGACTGATGCGAGATATCCGTACTTTGTTGAAGCAATGAAAAAAATATGGTTATCTGCTCTATCCTAAAATAAAATACGTTTATAATTGAATCGGCGGCGCCATATGGCGCCTATTGTTTTATGTACGCTTGTTGTTTCCTTGGTTACAATATAGTATGGGTTATTTGAAAATGGAATGAATAGGAGATTATTTGTGTCTATTCAAATTGAAGATACACCAATTTTACGAAGGCTTATAATGCACGCAAATAAGTCAAATATGCCGCTTCATGTGCCCGGACATCATCAGGGAAGGGATTTGCCCGAAATTTTTTCTGAATGGTTAGGGCAAGCGTCAAAAATAGACTTAACGGAGTTACCGGGACTTGATAATTTACATAACCCAGAAGCATGTATACTAGAATCTGAGATGCTTGCCGCAGCGTACTACGGTTCAAGAAAATGTTTCTATAGTGTAAACGGCTCTACAGCTGGCGTTATGGCTGCAATACTTTCCTGTGTTTCAGAGAGAAAGAAAATTTTGTTCTTAAATCCATTTCACATGAGTGCCTGGCGAGGGGTAATTATCGCAGATGCTATCCCTCGTTTTATGCCGTTTATTTGGGATGACAAAGGTTTTACATATCAAGCTCCAATTGCAGAGATGCTTGCCGAACGCTTGGAGAAAGAGTCTGATTTTAAAGCGATTTATCTTACTTCCCCAACATATCAAGGACGTATAGCCAACGTATCCGCTATCGTTCAAGCCGCACACAAATATGACATTCCGGTTATTGTTGATGAAGCGCATGGGGCGCATTTAAGCCTCATTCCGGCATTTCCTAAGCACAGTGTGGCCGCTGGTGCTGATATGGTTATTCAAAGTGCACATAAAACTTTGCCAAGTTTAACCCAAGCCGCGTGGGTTCATGTACAGGGCAAATTGATAGATCCTAGCATTGTTATGTATTATTTAAATTTCCTTCAAACAACAAGTCCATCCTATCTGTTGATGGCTTCTCTTGATGTAGCCCAAGCATGGTTGCGGAAAGCAGGAAAGCAAGCAGCTTTGGATTTTATTGAACAAAGAACAGCTGTTTTTCCATTTTTAAACGAAACGAATTTGTCCGATCCGCTGCGCCATTGGATTCCGATTGGTAACCGGACTGAAAGTAAACGCTTGAAGTCGATGCTGGAAGAGAGCAGTATCTATGTAGAGATGGCGGACACATGCGGAGTATTAGCGATGTTTGGTTTTTATATGAAAAGAACCCATTTCGAACGATATAACAGTGTACTCGAAGCCTGGAGACAGTCATATCCTGGCCCGGACGACAGTGCAAATCTATTTGTATCTCGAATTACAAATTCAAATTCATCACAACTTTTATGTACACCCAAAGAGGCTCAATTTAGAGAAAAACGCGTTACACCGCTTTCGGAGAGTATAGGGCAAATTTGCGGGTCACTTGTTACACCTTATCCGCCTGGAGTCCCAGTTCTCTTACCAGGGCAAAGGATAGAGTCAAATATAATTGACATAATTGAAGAATGGCTTTTAGCTGGTCATGAGATACACGGTTTAGAAGAAAACAAAGGAATAAAAACATTGGTTTAATCTGAAAGGGGCTTCTTGATTGTTTGTAACGTTTGAAGGTTTGGATGGCGCTGGCAAAAGTACGCAAATTCATAAATTAAAAACTCGGATGAAGGATTCAGGTTATTCAATTGTTTGCACACGTGAGCCTGGAGGGACCTCAATCGGAGACAAAATACGGGCACTGCTGCTCGACCCAATGGATACTATGTGTAAAGAGGCTGAGGTGCTTCTTTATGCAGCCTCGCGTGCAGAACATGTTCGAAATGTCATCATGCCCGCACTTGCGCGGGGGGATGTGGTGCTCTGTGACAGGTTCGTTGATGCTTCTATTGCATATCAAGGTGCTGGTCTAGGGGTTGGAGTAGAACAAGTGAAAATGATTAATCATTTTGCAACAAATGGCCTTAAACCTGATCTTACATTTCTGTTTGATATCCCTGTTCCGGTCAGCCAAGATAGAGTCCAAAATGCAAGGAGACAAGTAAAAGCGGATCGCATTGAACAGAGGGATTCAGAATACTTTAATTGTGTAAGAGATGAATTTTTACGAATTGCGAAGCAAGATAGTGATCGTGTCGTTGTGCTAGACGCAGAGCGCCCTCCAAATATCTTAGAGCAGGAAATTTGGAAGATAGTATCGAAATATTTGGTTATCAAAGGAGTAACAAGAGGTGGTCGACAATGAAACTAGTCATTGCCGTTGTGCAAGATAAGGACAGCCCGCGCTTAGCACAAAATCTTGTGAAAGCAGGTATTCGTGCGACGAAGCTTGCTACGACTGGAGGGTTTTTGCACGCTGGTAACACGACTTTTATGATTGGCACTAATGACGATAAAGTAGATGAGGTCAAAGCCATCATTAAATCGAGTTGCCAATCACGTGAACAAGTTGTCACTCCAATGTCTAGAATGGGGAGTCAGTTAGAGTCTTATATTCCATATCCTGTACATGTTCAGGTAGGTGGAGCTACTGTTTTTGTTTTAGATATTGCCGAGTTTGATCAATTTTAAGACGAATTTCTTTGTAACGGAGGATTTTATGCAAGACGGGGACACTCTGCAAAAATTACCTAAGGGTTATGAAAAGCTTCAGGGATTAGCACACCAAATAGAGCAGGGCACCATACCGCATGCCATATTGTTAATAGGCCCGCAAAGTGTTTGCGCAAAATTAGCAGATGAATTAGCCGCTGCAATTTTATGCGGGCAACCAAATTTTCCTTGTGGAATGTGTGTTTCATGCAAAGAATTTGCGTCGCGAACGCATCCTGACTTTTTTCAAATCCAAACCGTATCGTCAAGAATTAAAACTGCAGAAGTGGGAGAACTGCAATCCTGGCTTGCAGTCCGCCCCCATTACAGTGGAAAAAAGGTTTATGTCATTCATGGGATTGATACCGCTACTCCAATTGCCGCGAATCGGTTACTCAAAACCCTTGAAGAACCAAATCAATCTATTGTTGCGATTTTGACTGCAGAGCATGCTTCACTTGTACTGCCGACGATTCGTTCACGCTGTTTCCAATATTCAACAACTATTGATTCAGAATATGAGTGGCAAGATACAAGTGTATCGGAAATATTGAATGGAAAATTTCAAGAGGACACAGAAGGTTTGTTTGCCCGTTTCTTGGAGCAAATGGTACAATGGACTGAAACGTGGTTAAAAGGAAATCAAACTTCATTGGTATTAGCTGATGAGTGGGTCAAGGTTTCTGAAGGATTGGATGGGGCAGATGCACTCATCGTGCTTTCCGCGTGGCTCCGAGATTTGATGCATGTATGCGTAGGGGATACTTCTCATTTGCATTTTGGGAAATTCCTGCTCCAAATGAACCATCTTGCCCAGTGCCTTGACGCAAAACAATGGGGAGATGCAATCTCACTCGTAATTCAAACTAGACAACGCGTAAAGGCGAATGTCGCCCTTTTATTAAATATAGAACAATTATGTATCCGGCTTCAGGAGGTAATGCGTCGTGTATAATGTTATAGGCGTTCGCTTTAAACCGGCCGGTAAGATCTACTACTTTGACCCAGGTGAATTTTCGATAGAGCGTCAGTCGAATGTGATTGTTGAAACTACGCGTGGAATCGAGTATGGGGAAGTGGTAGTCGGCAAGCGAAGCGTTGAAGAAGATGCTGTGGTGTTGCCACTACGGAATGTTTTACGAATCGCGGACAGCGAAGATGCCAGAATTGTTGCAGAGAATCGGGCTCTGGCAACTGAGGCTATGAGAATATTCAAGGAAAAAGTCCAAATGCATGAGCTCGAAATGAAATTGGTTGATGCGGAATACACATTCGACAGAAATAAGTTGATTTTTTATTTTACTGCCGAAGGCCGCATAGATTTCCGTGAGCTTGTAAGGGATTTAGCAAGTATTTTTCGCGTGAGAATTGAGCTGCGCCAAATTGGCGTTCGAGATGAGGCAAAAATTCTCGGCGGTATTGGGCCATGTGGACGGTTGCTTTGTTGCAGCACGTGGATGGGTGAATTTGATCCGGTTTCCATTCGCATGGCTAAAGATCAAAGTTTATCACTTAATCCGTCAAAACTTTCTGGGCTCTGTGGACGGTTGATGTGTTGCCTTAAGTTTGAAAATGATTCTTATCAGGACGAACAGTCCCTGGTGTAATTCCGGGTTAGGAGACAAATGATGGACAAACAGTCGCTGTTTGTGCAAGTCGCGAACCTTGAAGAACGGATTGGAGAGTTATATACAGAACTTGGTTCACTCAAGCAGAAGATTAGGGACCTTATCGAAGAGAATCAACGCCTCACTCAAGAAAACGAAAGGTTTGTATCCGAACGGAAAGCGAGCGTGGCAGAGGACTTTTCGGGTGGTTCTGGTCATGAGAACTTAGCTCGGATTTATCGCGAGGGCTTCCATATTTGCAATGTAAAGTATGGAAGCTTAAGAACAGAAGGCGAATGTTTGTTTTGCTTGTCTTTTATCCAAAAGTGACCTTTGTAAATTAAATGGAAACTTACCCTTCTTGGGCGAGTTTCCATTTCTACATAACAGCCGTTGTATTAATAGTTAGGATCGTGAATTTAATGGTAATTGTTCGCAAAAGTTTCGAGTCCGATGGACCGAAATTATATATCTGCAGTACTCCAATTGGGAACCTGAATGATGTAACACAGAGACTTCTTGAAGTTTTACGAAGTGTCGATGTGCTTGCCGCAGAGGATACGAGACATACA
>JAKADF010000048.1:4234-12071 GCA_021820805.1 Bacillota bacterium | reverse complement strand
ATTGAGTTGTTTCATGTTTCTCAAGAACGAGCGTCAGTCAATTTTGACCCTCTTTTAATGTACTCTGAGGCAGCACTCATCTACCTTATGTTTTGTACTGTGTTAAGTTGGTTACAAGCAAAAATGGAAGCTCGCCTTGAGAAATTTGCTGTCTGATTTGAGGGAACCGATATGATGATTGAAGTAAAAAATGTTTCAAAACGATTTGGAGACAAAGAGGTACTAAAAGATATAAGTTTTACGGTTGAAGGCGGGCAGACAGTTGCAATCATTGGTCCGTCAGGATCCGGCAAAACTACATTGCTTCGCTGCCTAAATATGCTTGAAACTCCGAGCGGCGGTTCGATACAGCTCGGATCTATTAAGATGGAGTTCTCACCAAATATGAAACTTCACGAAAAAGATGTTCTTCCATTTAGAAAGGCAACCGGCATGGTTTTTCAGCAATATGGTTTATTTCCTCACATGACTGCCCTGCAAAACGTGATGGAGGGGCAAGTTACAGTACTAAATCGAAGTAAAGAAGAAGCTCGGACAAAAGGAATGGCCATGTTGAGAAAGGTTGGTTTGGAAGACCGTGCAGACATGTATCCAAGGCAGTTGTCCGGCGGACAACAGCAGCGAGTTGGTATAGCTCGTGCGATGGCAATGGATCCGAGTGTTCTATTATTCGACGAACCTACATCTGCACTTGACCCTGAGCTTGTAGGCGAGGTTCTTCGTGTTATGCAGGATTTAGCCAAGGAAGGCATGACCATGGTTGTTGTTACACATGAAATGTCCTTCGCACACAAAGTAGCAGACAAGGTCATTTTTGTCGATGGTGGTTATATCGTAGAGGCAGGGAACCCAGAAGATGTGTTTACACATTCGCAAAATCCAAGGCTCTTGCAATTTCTCAACAAATTACAACCTTTATAGAAGATGCTGTAGTGTAATCTTCAGTCTGTCTCTAAAAACAGTACATCCTTAAAATGCGATGGTAAGGTACTGTTTTTAGAGTCAGACGTGAAATCTTTATTGACATGTCCTTAATCTTCATCCATTTCTGGTGTTGGTACGCCCGTGTTGATACCCCAGTAATAGATTGCAATAGAGAAAATCACTACGCATATTTGATCCCATGGAGCTTTGATTACACTCGTTCCATTCCCGAAAGTACCAAGATATGAAAATACAAACATCAATATATAGTACGTAATTAACCACCACGTGGAATTAAGCTGCTGTGAAAAACTTATCTTAGTTTTGGGCATTTGATTCTTTACTAAAATGTAGATGATAAAAAGCACAAATTGAACTCCAAGCAGCCACGAGTCAATATTCCACCCCGTCCAATAGACAATTAGGGATGCAATTATAAATGATATCGGGGAAATGATGCCCATTCCTTTTAGCCGAAATGGGCGCTCTAACGCTGGAGCAGTTTTTCGAAAGGCGTGTGCAGAAACTGGTCCAACTAAGTATGTGAGAACTGTCGCAGACGAGACGACCCCGACCAATTGCCCCCAGGATGGAAACGGAAGGGTCCAGAAGATGGACATAAAAAAGCCAAGCCAAAGTGCAGGACGAGGCACACCGTTTTGGTGTACAAATGCAAAGCGTTTAAAAAATGTACCTGTGCGAGCCCACGCGAATACAGCACGTGATGTTGCGGAAAGGTAAATATTCGCTGTGCCGCTTGGCGAAATGACGGCGTCTGCTAATATCACGGTTGACAGCCAACCTAGTCCGAGCGCAGCGGCCAAATTTGCAAACGGTGAAGCGTAGTTCAGCGTGGACCACCCGCGGGTAATTGCATTTGGTGGTGTACCGCCCACGAAAGTAACCTGAAGTAAAACATACAGCCCTGCGGACAACAACACAGCAAGTAATATGGCGAGTGGTACATCTCGCTGGGGGTTTCGAGCTTCAGACGAAAAGCCTACGGCTTGCTGGAATCCAAGGAATGCAAAAATAATGCCAGCTGTGGAAACAGCGGATTCAATTCCTGCTGCACCGTACGGTGCAAACCCATGGGAAGTAAAGTTGGCAGGATGTATGTAACCGAGTAACACCACAATCGTCAAGGTAGGCACGACAAATTTGATTGCGGTAACCACAGTGTTCACTTTGCCAAAAACATTAACACTCCAATAGTTCAAAAGGAAAAAGACAATCAACAGTACTACTTGTACGAACCACCCGGTCAGTGTGGGTGCCTCTTTGCCGAGCCCAGGAAGCCATGTACTTGCATACTGTCGCATTGCTTCCACTTCAATACCTGCAACACTAGAAAACGAAATAATGGATGCAAACCCCATAAGATAACCAACGAGTGGTCCGTGTGAAAAGGAGGGGTACCGGATTGTTCCTCCAGCTCGTGGAATTGCTCCTCCTAGTTCAGCGTATACGAGGCCAAGAAGCACTACTGAAATTGCTCCAATAACCCAGGCGACTGCAGCAGCAGGGCCCGCTATCGTTGCTCCTTGTTGGGAAGCGAACAACCATCCTGATCCTACAATTGACCCTAAACCAAGAAGCGTCAGATCCATCAGGCTTAATCTTTTCTGAAAGTTCCCTTGTTTCATAACTCTCTCCCTTTAAAAGACTTTAGGTAGAACTATTTTCCTGTGTATTATCCCCAAAAAGTATCTGTTGAACCAAATTTGTTCTGAAAATGTAGATTCAAAACTAAATTTAATTTTTATTACTATTTCTTTTTGATTTGGGTCAATTGCTGGAGTAAAAGAGATATATAAAATTGACAGTTTGATAATAAAAACGTCACAATCCGGACATTAAAACATGACTGTATCAGTCAATTTTGATATTACAATTAGGTCGTATTAATTGTTCTATGCAAGACTACAGGGGTACTTCACTGAAGGGAACTGATTCTATGGAGACAGCAGGAGCAGCCCGACAATTTTTCACACGTAAGAGTATTCTGTCAACACTTGCAATATTTGGACCTGGTATTATCGTTATGTTAGCAAATACAGATGCAGGATGTATTGTGACGGCAGCACAATCTGGTGCACAGTTCGGATTTGCCATGGTTCTTCCACAAATTTTACTTATCCCCATTGTATACATCGTCCAAGAAATTACAGTTCGGCTCGGAATTGTAACGGGTAAAGGGCATGGTGAACTCATTCGTGAAAAGTTCGGAAAGAAATGGGCAATTCTTTCTGTAACAACCCTGTTTTTGTCGTCCATTGGTGCGTTAGTGACTGAGTTCTCCGGGATTGCTGGTGTCGGAAACTTATTTGGAATTCCACCCTGGTTTAGTGTATCCCTCGCAACTATTTTGCTCATTGTCATAGGTTTAACCGGAAGTTACAAACGAGTCGAGCGAATCGGTATTGCAATCGGACTGTTTGAGCTCCTTCTGGTTCCAGCGGCTTGGATGGCACATCCAAACACGGATGAACTGCTTCGCGGATTAACGACAGTCCCCCTGCACCAACCGAGTTACATATTCTTGCTTGCCGCAAATGTTGGGGCTGTTATCATGCCTTGGATGATTTTTTATCAACAATCTGCGGTTGTTGACAGAGGACTTTCAAAGTCACATCTTAGGGGATCTCGAATTGATACAGCGATAGGTTCCGTTATTACCCAGATTGTTATGATTGCAACGGTTGTCATGATTGCTGCGACAATAGCAGAGAAAAACCCAAGTCAACCTCTTGATACAGTCGAACAAATTTCACAAGGGCTGATCCCCTTTCTAGGGGCATTTGGTGCAAAGGCTATCTTTGGACTAGGAATGCTTGGTGCCTCATTTGTTGCTGCACTCGTTGTAAGTTTAGCTGGAGCATGGGGAATTGGCGAAGTTTTTAATTTTAATCATAGTGTGAACCACAAATTTAAGGATGCAAAGTGGTTCTATCTTATATACACAGCTGCGCACATTGGCGGAGCAGTTTTGGTTTTCAGCGGTATTAATCTTGTGCATTTGGATGTAGATACAGAGGTCATGAATGCACTTTTGCTGCCTTTGGTACTTGGATTCCTTCTTCTTCTTGAAGCGAAAGTTTTGCCGCCAAAATGGCGAATGAAAGGGATATACAAATACATTGTTTGGACCACAGCTGCAATTATAATGATTTTTGGCTTATATATGGGTGCCAAAATAATTTTGTTCTGAAAGATACGATTAATTTTTTGGCATAAGTGGAATGTGTCATGCTGTAAAGCACGTATGTTTCATTTAGTTTTTTGGGTTGTATTGATACTTTCCGCAGTTCTTTCGCAAGGATTATGTGCTATCTTTTCTAATTTTGCTATCACAAAAATTGGAGCAACTCAGGTTGCGATTATTATCGATTTACAGCCTTTTGTGACGATGCTTGTAGGTTACATCTTTATGGGTATACCTGTAACCTCTATCCAAGTTATCGGAGGTTTCGTCATTATTCCTGGCGTTGCTCTTGCCACCGTTCGATTCCCAAAGAAATATATACCAGCTTTCAACAATATAAAATCGCCAAAATTCTGACCACTTATTTCCTTCGGATGACGAAAAGGATATCATCAGTACATAAACCCTAAGGACAAATAAAACGACTCTAATCTAGATACAAGCGTATTGAAGTCAGAAAGGAATATTACAACCATATGTTGGAGGCTCATACTCATTCTTCTGCACAAATAAGTCCACGTCAATCCGGATTCTATAAGTGGATTGTTCTGACAGTTATGACTCTTTGCCAAACAGGCATATCATTTATTTCACTAGGCGTGAGTGCAGTCATTCCTTTTATTGCAAAGCAATTTTCATTAAATAATATGCAAGTTGCTCTAATCATCGGTGCTGTAAACGTTGGTATGGCAATCACAGCAATGATTTTTGGCCAGTTGGTCGATTACTTTGGTGAAAAGAAGGTGCTCGTCGGAGGCGGAATTATGGCGGGTCTAACAGTTCTTGCTGCCTCATTTTCTGAATCCTTTGGCCTTCTTCTAACGCTCCTTTTACTTACCGGTTTATGGGCAGCCTCTTCAACACCCGCTGGCAGTAAAGCAATTATGACCTGGTTTCCCTATACAATGCGGGGGTTCGCAATTAGTATCCGGCAAACTGGTACCGTTATTGGCGGCTTTTTGTCTGCAATCATTCTGCCCCTTGTTTCTGTTTGGTACAGTTGGCATGTTGCCTTCATAGTTGCGAGTGTCGCAGCAGTTACAGTCAGTGTTGTCTGCTTTGCGGTCTATCGTGAAGAAGTTGAAGAATCGCCTAGGGAAAAAACTCTCCTTTTAGCGAACGTCTTAAGCGGGATAAAAGTACTGCTGCAAAACCGTTCACTCTGGTATGCAAGTATTGCCGCAACAACATTTATGGGGGCACAGTTTATTCTCCTAGGGTATACGCAGTTGTTCCTGCAGGAACAGGCAGACATCTCCTTGCGATATACAGCTTACTTTTTAGCGGCTGTGCAATTAGCAGGTGCAGTTGGTCGTATTATATGGGGAGCCATTAGTGACCGATTATTTGCAGGTACTCGCAAACCCGTGATGTTAATTATTGGCGGGCTTATGGCCGTATCCTGTCTGTCTATGCTCATTATCGGTACCCATACTCCCGTTTGGCTAATTGGCTTGCTTTTTGTCTGCTTTGGCTTTACCGCAGCTGGCTGGAATGGAGTCTGGGCGACACAGGTATCCGAGTTATCCGGGAAGGCAAACGCAGGTACTACTGTAGGTATGTCGATGACTGTGTTGCAGGTGGGTGTAATTACCTATCCCTTTCTGTTTGGAGGATTAATTGACTGGTTTCATAACTACAACGTCAGTTGGATCATTTTATTCGTCATCATTTGTTTCGGTATTTGGCTGCACTCTCAAGTGCAGGAAACTACAAATGAGTAATAAAGGGGAGTTGTTAAAATTAAAATTGCTGAAAAACGTTTGGGTTTAAAGAAATTCATTACTGGGGGTTACGTACGTGTCATGTCCTTTCCTAAAACGTACTTTAGATTGAGGTAAAGTCGGAGAATGGGGCGTTGGTGGAGTGAAATCGCGAATATGTTCTCGGAAAAACGTCAATCAAGAAGCCCCATTAACTGCATGGATTGTAACATTTTTCGTTTTATATATTCGGTTTATGGTTATGCCCATAAATGCAAGGACTGTCTTGCTGCAGGTCATTATTATTATCGTGCTGTTGGTGCTTCCTAGTGATTCAGGCTATTTTATGGAGAAGTTTACCTTGAGTCGTATTTTTATTTTATTAATACTTGCGTTTGGTGTTGAACTTGGTGGGGAATCTGGAGTGGATTCTGCAGCATCAGGGTAAGGCTCTGCGTTGATAATTCTGTCTCCTTTACCCTCTCAAGTTATAGAGCAAACCTTGCTTACTTATTTTTTAATCGATCTAGCATATACTGATTTCCGCCTTTTTGTTTTGCAGTATACATTCCTTTATCCGCAATTTCGATTACTTCTTGAATGTCCATTGAGTCAATTAGGTATGTGGCTATTCCAATGCTTGCAGGTATCCTTAAGTTTATATCTTCTCTATGCCAAGGCATCCTTAAGGTACTTAACATTCGTTCAGCAATCTCGAAAACTTCCATCTCATTAACTGTTAGAGCTGCGATTAAAAATTCGTCGCCTCCAACACGTGCAATCGTGTGAGCTTTAGGTACTGCATTTTGGATTCTTTTTGCGACTTCTTGAAGCATCATATCCCCAACAATATGTCCAAAAGTATCGTTCACCAGCTTCAACTTGTCACAATCGAGCAAAAGAATGTGAAGCAGACAGGCTGTTTGTTCGGCTTTTTTAACAGCGTCTTGTAAACGTGCATAAAGAGCATGCCGGTTAAAGAGACCAGTAAGTTCATCACGGAATGCTAAATATTCAAGATTCTTCTCTCGATGAAAACGTTCAGTGATATCGCGTACAACCCCGATAATATGCGTACACATTCCATTTGCATTTGTAATCGGCGAGATAAGAGATTCTCCAATCTGACCCTCGTGATCTAAAACGAATGAAACGGGTCTCTTCAAAGTTGCAACTTTTGAATACTGGGAGAAGAGGAATTCTGCTTCAGCAGGTTCCACAACATCGTGGAACGTTGCCCCATATGCGTATTCATTTAGACCGGAAGCCTTCATGGCTGAGGGGTTTAACATTGCATATCTCAAGTCTGCAGGGGAATTCACAGACATAACAAATACCATATCCGTCATTTGTCTGAAGAGAAGTTCAGTTGAAATACCATGGGTAGGATGAAGAGAGTTAAGAGTCTTTGTATCTGTCATAAAAGAATCTCCTTAAACTCGAGGCCAATATAAAATTTATTATAAGTATAACTCCTGCATAAAGTAATTACCATTATTTTCTCTGTTTTCGGAGTTAGGCAATTTAGCAACAGCCCTTTTTTCGAGCATGTTTTGCTGCCTGAAAGATAGGGCAATTTTGTTATAATAGGTGAAACGACAATTTTACATACCTTTTGAAACGGAGTAGAGTATGGTCAGTTTATAGTGCGCTAAGGAGGGTTACAATGAGTCAAGTATTGATTTTTGGACACAAAAACCCAGACACAGATACCATCTGTTCTGCGATTGCTTATGCAGAGTTAAAAATGAAGAAAGGTGCATCCGTTGAACCGGTTCGCCTAGGAGAAGTTAATCTAGAAACGAAATTTGCACTCGATTATTTCCATGTAGAGGCGCCGCGTTTAGTTGAAACCGTTTCGAATGAGGTTAAGGAAGTTATTCTTGTAGATCATAATGAACGCCAGCAAAGCGCTGTGGATATAGATAAGGTTCAAGTCGTTGAGGTGATTGATCACCACCGGATTGCAAACTTTGAAACGAGCAATCCTTTGTATTACCGTGCA
>JAKADF010000048.1:0-4224 GCA_021820805.1 Bacillota bacterium | reverse complement strand
TTGAATAAAATGTTTAAGGAACGCGGTGTCGTAATTCCTAAGCCAATTGCGGGGCTTATGGTTTCTGCTATTATATCAGATACACTCTTGCTTAAATCCCCTACCTGTACACAAGAAGACGTGGAAGCAGTACGGGAATTGGCGGATATTGCGGGTGTAAACTATGAAGAATATGGACTCCAGATGTTAAAAGCAGGTGCTGATTTAAGTAAAACAACGGCTGAACAATTGGTTTCTCTGGATGCCAAAGAATTTAGCATGGGTACATATAAAGTGGTTATTGCTCAGGTGAATGCGGTTGATGTAAGTGATGTACTTTCTCGCCAAAGCGAGGTAGAGTCGATGATTCAAAAGGTTATCGATAACAAACAATTAGATTTGTTTGTCTTTGCGGTAACGGATATCCTGAACAACGATTCGGTTGCCATTGCACTTGGACGTGCTGCGAAAGCTGTAGAAAAGGCGTACAATGTTACGTTAATTGATAACAAAGTCACCTTAAAGGGTGTTGTATCTCGTAAAAAGCAAGTTGTCCCAGTTCTTACCGATGTGTTAACGACATTTACGCTGTAATTTAAGCAGTATTTGCTTAGTGATGGGAGGTCTCGCGCTTTTTGATGTGAGGCCTTTTTATTATAAATTGGTGTAAACCGTACAGTGGTATCCTTATGGAGGGAATATTAGTTTCCTAGAGAAATCATAATTGGAGGCGACCAGTATGCTGAAAGTTCATATTTTGCAAGATGTAGATACAGACAGACTTGAACAGAACATAAACGATTTTTTGCAATCGTTAGATCCCGCTAAACTCATAGACATTAAGCTGACAAGCGAGGCATCTCCGTCTGAATTAAGTATTACTCGAACTGCATTAATTATCTATAACGAATGATATAGACCGTACGTTTGGCCTCTGCCATCCTTCAACAAGGAGATATGCCTCCAGTCACTGCCGATTCGTGTGGTTGGAGGCTTAAGACATTAGTCAGCTTGTCTTATATCCTCAGTTAAGTAACTTAGAACAAAGTTTTTGAACTCGGCTGCTGCAGCAGACATGTAACGATCTTTCATCCAAGTTAATGCAATGATACGGTCGCATTTAGGCTTACGAACACTGAGCAATTTTACCTTCTGCATATTGATATTTGGAATATATGGTATCAATGCAATGCCAAGACCTGCTTCAACAAATCCTATGACTGTGGTTACGTCGTCTCCTTCAAACATAATCTTTGGAACAAAGCCCGCTTCTTTGCAAAAACGCTCCGTACTTGAACGAAGCCCATATCCGTGTTTCAGCAGAATGAATAGGTCATTTTCTACTTCGCTTAATGTGACGCTTGTTCGTGCAGCGAGTCTATGATGCTGCGGGACGACCACATATAACTCTTCATTCATAAGCCTTGTCCATGTAATGTTTCTATCGTTCACTGGCGGAAAAGACAGACATAAATCAACGCTTCCATTTTTTAAATCGTTTATTATTACTGAGCTGGCATTTTGCGACAGTTGAAAATTAATATGCGGATGCTGCTCGTGAAAAGTACGGACTAATTCAGGTACAAGGTATGACCCAAGTGTTGGCAGAAAAGCCAAAGATACAGTACCAAGTTCAGGGTCAAGTGAATCTTTAATTTCCCGTTTTGCTTCTTCTATTTCGTGTAAAGCTGCATTCACTCTTCGTAAAAAAATCATTCCAAACTGATTGAGACGAACTGAGCGTCCTTCATGATCAAATAATGGAACAGAAAGTTCGTCTTCCAAGTTTGCAATAGAACGACTGAGCGCTGGTTGGGATAAAGAAAGCTGCTCTGCAGCATGTGTATAATGTTCCAGCTTTGCTACAGCCTGAAAATATTCAAGTTGTTTTATTTCCACGCAACATTCACCACGTTCCTGCCCTTATTCCTTTTATCTATGAAGATTTATTAACATTTTGGTTATTAATTTAGTGCAAAACTTAAATTGGACTCACAGAGAATTCGCAAGTAATATGAGTTTGGATAAAGGAAGGTGTTGGCGATAAGAATTCTCCACTATGGGCAATAAAAAATCCTTGATCTAGATTAAGTAGAGTTTAATTCTGGACCATGATTATATATGATTGAGTATTCAATTCGGGAGGTGGTTGAGTTTATCCCATACGCAAAAGCACACTATTAATAAATCAAATCCAACCAAAGAAAATCCTAGAGTTAGATTTGAGAGGTTTTGCCATGGGTGTGACAGGAATTATTGAAGAAGGATGAAATGGTCTTCAATTAAGAAACGGGTAAATGCAGTAATGCTGAATTGCTAATCAACGTGATACGGCTGAGTTCGGGGGAACTCTGTCATCACTGTTCAATAGATACGTAAAACAAAATAAGTTTAAACAAATCTACGGTTAGTCTATTTTGTTCGAAGTCCAATGTCAATACTTGGGCTATTTAAACATGCGTTTTTTAGGTACTGCCATGATTGAAAGAGGTGTTATGTATGGAGAACAATGCAGAACATGAAGAACTTCGAAGAGGTGTCCAGAAAATTTGCGCTCGTTACCCAGACAGCTATTGGCGAGAGCTCGATGAGCGACGGGCCTATCCGGAAGAGTTCGTAAATGAGTTGACACAAACTGGTTATTTGTCAGCACTCATTCCAGAAGAATACGGCGGAGCGGGTTACGGGCTGACAGAGGCCTCGATAATTCTTGAGGAAGTCAACCGATCCGGCGGTAATTCTGGAGCTTGCCACGCCCAAATGTACACGATGGGTACGGTATTGCGCCATGGCTCAGAAGAACAAAAACAAAAATACCTGCCCCAAATTGCGGAAGGTACTCTTCGATTACAGGCATTCGGCGTAACGGAGCCGACAACGGGAACGGATACGACACATCTTCGTACAACAGCTGTAAGAAGTGGAAACTATTACGTTGTTAACGGGCAAAAGGTTTTCATTTCGCGTACTGAACACTCTGATTTAATGCTTTTGTTAGTACGAACCACCCCAATAGAAGAAGTGAAAAAACGTACAGAAGGTCTTTCTGTATTAATAGTTGATTTACGTGAAGCTGTCGGACATGGCCTGACTGTTCGTCCTATTCGTACGATGATGAACCATGCTGCAACCGAACTATTTTTTGAGGATTTAAAGGTTCCAGTCGAAAATCTGATTGGTGAAGAAGGAAAAGGGTTCCGCTATATTCTGGACGGTATGAATGCAGAACGCATTCTCATGTCAGCAGAGTGCGTTGGGGACGGAAAGTGGTTTATAGACAGGGCAACTCGCTATGCAAAAGAGCGGGTTGTATTTGATCGGCCGATTGGTAAAAACCAAGGCATTCAATTCCCGATTGCTAGGGCTTATGCAAATGTCGAAGCCGCCGACCTCATGCGTTACCGGGCTTGCCAGTTGTTCGATGAAGGAAAACCTTGCGGGAAAGAAGCAAACATGGCAAAAATGCTCGCTGCGGATGCGTCTTGGGAAGCGGCCAATGTCGCAATTCAGACCCACGGGGGATTTGGTTTTGCTGAAGAGTTCGATATTGAACGTAAATTCCGCGAGTCACGGTTGTATCAGGTCATTCCAATCTCTACAAATCTAATTTTGTCATTCATAGCTGAACATGTACTTGGCTTACCGCGTTCCTACTAGAACGAAAGGAGTATACAAGATGAACATTGTTGTTCTAGTAAAACAAACTTTTGATACCGAAGAACAGATAACGCTTAAGAATGGAAAAATTCAGGAGGATGGCGTGAAGTTTGTCATCAATCCATACGACGAATATGCGGTTGAAGAAGCAATTCGCCTAAGAGAAGCAAACGGAGGCAGTGTCACAGTGGTCTCCATGGGTCCGACAAGAAGTGAGGAAGCATTACGATCTGCTCTCGCAATGGGAGCAGATGAAGCAATACTTGCAGATGATCCATCACTCTTTGGTGATGAATATACAACTGCCAGGGTTCTTGCAGCCATTATTAAACAAAAACCGTACGACTTGGTCATTGCCGGCAACCAGGCTGTCGATAATGGTTCCGGACAAGTCGCTGTTCGACTGGCTGAGGCTTTAGACATTCCGCATATCGCCTCTCTAACAAAGCTCGTTGTAGAAGGAGATCAAATTACAGGTCACCGCGATGCCGAAGGCGACGAGGAAGTTGTAAGTACTAAACTGCCAGTTTTGGTGACGGCACAACAGGGGTTAAATGAGCCGCGCTACCCTACCTTAATGGGCATTAG
>JAKADF010000047.1 GCA_021820805.1 Bacillota bacterium | reverse complement strand
ATCAAACTCTCAACATAATCGCTTCCAATTTGCTTCGTATTGCTTTGTCGCTTCAGCTCATTCCCTCGGTCACGTACCAATGTACGCTCCACTCAGTCATTCACTTTGCTCCTCGCACTACTTGCAACTTGTTGCGATAATTATCTCGATTGCTCGAGATGCTCTTTTGAACACGAGCGTCTATTTCGCTCTTAGTGCGTGTTTAGTTTTCAAGGAACAACTTTATTGCTTTGATTGATTCTTCACAACACGAGATAGTATAACATCTCGTTTAATATTTGTCACTTGGTATTTTTTTGAAGAAGCTTTTACTTCTAACACGCAAGAAACACTTGTTATTGATTCATTCGCCTCAGCGGCGACGGGATTTAATATACCACAAACATAACTAACAAATCAAGTGTTAATATTTTCAATTTAATATTGACGGTCAACTAAGTAATATCAAAAATCTGTTTAAACAGAAGTAGACAAATTAAAACCTCCTTCTGCCCGGAAGGAGGTTTCTGGTGGGCCTAAGAGGACTCGAACCTCTGACCTCACGATTATCAGTCGTGCGCTCTAGCCAGCTGAGCTATAGGCCCATGTTCTATTAAAATTGGTGCGGTCGAGAGGACTTGAACCTCCACGGGGTTGCCCCCACAAGAACCTGAATCTTGCGCGTCTGCCAATTCCGCCACGACCGCAATTTTGCCATTGAACATTTAATAACGCATATTAACGCATAATAACGCATGAACAAGGCTATTGGCTGCCGAACTAGGACTCGAACCTAGACTAACTGAGTCAGAGTCAGTCGTGCTACCATTACACCATTCGGCATTGATATTACATGGTGGAGGTAAACGGATTCGAACCGATGACCCCCTGCGTGCAAGGCAGGTGCTCTCCCAGCTGAGCTATACCCCCATGTCAAAAACAATACAATAACCACTAAAAAGGAACCAATCTAGTCTGGCAGGGGCGGCAGGATTCGAACCCACGACATGCGGTTTTGGAGACCGCCGTTCTACCAGCTGAACTACGCCCCTAATTGAAAAGCAACTTTCATAATTAAATATAGATAACCATTGAATGGTTCTTCAACTCAATGGTGGAGGGGGAAGGATTCGAACCTTCGAAGCTTCCGCAACGGATTTACAGTCCGCCCCATTTGGCCACTTTGGTACCCCTCCAAATGGAGCCAGTGACAGGAGTCGAACCTGCGACCTACTGATTACAAGTCAGTTGCTCTACCTACTGAGCTACGCTGGCAAGATGAGTTATCAAGTTATTTTCTTGTACTGAATTTACTAGTCTCCGCAACCTTATAGAGTTGAGCCTTCTGCGGCCTAATGGTAATGGAGCGGAAGACGGGATTCGAACCCGCGACCCTCGCCTTGGCAAGGCGATGCTCTACCCCTGAGCCACTTCCGCATATCATTTATGCAATTAGTATTGAAAGCCACAGAAAATGCTACGGCAAAGACTCATTTGCACCAAATTAAAACGCATCATCTTCAACATAACCAATGCCCAGTTAAATAAATCAATGGTGGGCGTTGACGGGCTCGAACCGCCGACCCCCTGCTTGTAAGGCAGGTGCTCTCCCAGCTGAGCTAAACGCCCACGTTACTCCAGTATGTCATTCCACATTAATCTGGAGAAAATGGTGACCCCAAGGGGACTCGAACCCCTGTTACCGCCGTGAAAGGGCGATGTCTTAACCGCTTGACCATGGGGCCATGACTGAGATATGAATGGTAATATGGAGCGGGTGATGGGAATCGAACCCACGCTCTCAGCTTGGAAGGCTGGAGTTCTACCATTGAACTACACCCGCACTTCTGGCGTGTCCGGAGGGTTTCGAACCCCCGACTTCTAGCTCCGGAGGCTAGCGCTCTATCCACTGAGCTACGGACACAAACGCTTAATAACGCTTTGTTTAATAGCATTAAAGCAATGCGTATGCGTTATACAGATTCATTGATATAACGTCTATGGTGTCGAAGGCGGGACTTGAACCCGCACGGGTTTCCCCACACGCCCCTCAAACGTGCGCGTCTGCCGATTCCGCCACTCCGACATGGTGTGCCCGGAGGGATTCGAACCCCCGACCTCTTGATTCGTAGTCAAGCACTCTATCCAGCTGAGCTACGAGCACATCATCGCACAAATTTTCTTTATCGAAAACGGCGAGACTTAGATTAACACAAGTTAGGAGGAATAATCAAATGTTTATTATTGGAAAATCATTTTAATGCATCTACATTCTATTTTGTTTATAAGTATGTAACAAGATATTTAATAAATATAACATCTATAAAGCAATTGGGCATTGCAGAGTTTGAGTAATTATTCAATGCTACTCTTTGGACAATTGAGTTCATAAAATAAAATTGTCCACATGTGGATAACTGCAAAATTAGCTAAGTTAATGTTTTGTTTCAGAACTTATCCACATTTTCTGTGGATAACACTGTGGATTAACTGTTAATAGAGCCAGCAATAGTTCCAGTAGTTCCTGTAATATATCCAGTCACCAAAGTTCAATTAGAATTTGCCAACCAGATAACCATTCTATAAGATCATAATTAAGTAAATGAAAGGTAACTTTTGGAGGGTGCCTCGTGAAAAAGAAGGCTAAGGTGAAGAAAATTCGAAAACAGTGGTCATCAAGGACCCTGTTTATCGTTGCTGCACTTATCATTCTGCTTATAACCGCACACGTCTGGATCGACAGATTGTTTGGGTTCCGAATCCACAGTGTGATGGGTTATGGAGCCGTTTATTCAACCAATATGATATTTGAGCTGCTCACGCGATATGGCGGAGCACTTGTATATCTAGGTCTTGCACTATTCGCGGTGCGACCTTTCAAGTCCGTTGTTCCACACGTCATCTATTCGTTAGCACGGGTGGTTTTGTCTGTTGTAGGATTTGCCATAGGCTACTTCATGTGGTCACTTGACCCAAGTGAGTGGTTATTGTTTTTCCACCATAAAGAATTTCAGATGACCGATCCGATTTTCCATCTCAACGAAGCATTCTATGTTTACGATTTGCCAATATGGCTCAGCCTTCTTGGTCGTATTGTTGCCACTGTTTTTTTGTTCATCCTGATTCGCAGCGTATTCCTTACGAGCTTATTTGTGAGACAAAAAGTGTCTATAACCAGATTTGATATCTCAACACAAGTGCGCTCACAAGTTCGATTGCTTATAGGACTCGCCAGTTTTCTATTCGTATGTTTCGCAGCAATTTCCGTTTTAGGAAGGTACCTTTCGGCAGTTGTTTCAAGCAAAGGAACTTATATATTTGGTCCCGATTTCGTAGGAGCGAAATTGAACTTGCCTATTTTTTCATGGATACATATCGCCATGCTGCTCGTCGTTGCATTCTCATTAGCATGGCTTGCTGTCAAAATCGATAAAGTTGTGTCCATTCATGAAGGGTTTTCCGATTTCTCTTTACGGGCATTTCGCAGGCCGCTCCAAGCATTCGGGTTATATATCGGATCCGTCCTATTAACCTCAATCATTGGCGGACTTGTCGGGACTCTCTACGTTCATCCAAATGAAAGCACAGTCGAGCTTCCTTACATTAAAAACACTATCGACGCTACACGATGGGCCTTTGGTATTAACAAGGTAAAAGTAATGCCATTTATGCCGACTTCGACCCTCACAAATGCAACTGTTGACAGCGAAAGCAGCGCACTAAAAAACGTTCGTATCAATGACCAGCAGCAAACAACAACTATTTATAACCAGTTGCAAAGTTTTAAAAGCTACTTCCAGTTCACGAACGCATCCGTAGACCGTTATGGAGACAGCGAAGTCTATGTCTCTGCACGGCAATTGGACGACACGAAACTCCCTGTTCAAACATGGATAAATAAAACACTTGTTTACACTCACGGATATGGGCTTGCAATAAGCCCTGTAAATGAGTTCGATGAAAACGGCTTGCCGACAATGTGGGCGAAAGACACACCACAGGCTGTGCAGCCACCTATTCCATCCATCAAAAACCCAAACATCTACTTTGGTATGATGGACAGTAACGTGATTGCCCCGTCAAAGCAGGCAGAATTTGATTATCCCGTTGGTTCAGACGACCATTCCTCTCACTATACGGGCGGTTACGGATTGCCGGTCATTGGAAATCGGTGGCTGCTCGCGATTCAAGAAGGAACGCTCAAATTCTTCACGAGCGACCAAATCACATCAAATTCACAGTGGTTGTTCGACCGAAACATTTATCAAAGGGTCGCAGACATTGCGCCTTTCCTGCGATATGACGAAGATGCGTTTCCATTCATCGATGCAAATGGACATATCGAGTGGATGCTCGACGCCTATACACAATCGAACAACATACCCTATGCACAGCAGTTCATGGGGGCAAAATACATTCGCAACTCAGTAAAAGTCGTTATGGACGCATATACCGGGAAGACGACATTCTATGTGATTGATAAATCGGATCCGATGATTCAAAGTCTCATGGAAGTGTATCCGACCTTATTTACCACAAACATTCCAGCAGATATTGCTGCACACTTCCGTTATCCAAAGGATTTGTTCCAAGCACAGTCTTCTGCGCTAACACGCTACCACATGCAGGATGCATCGGCATTTTATAATCAAGAGGATTTATGGGATCTCGCTCAGCAAATTTATCAACAGAACCAGACCAGTGACAGACCGCCTGTTTACCAAATGGTTCAACTTCCAGACACGCAAAAACCAAAGTTTGTGTTAAGTGAACTGTTTACACCTCACCAAAAACAAAACTTGAACGGCTGGCTTGTTGCAGGAAATGAACCTGATAATTACGGAAAACTAACAGTCTATCAATTCCCGCAGGATTCGCTCGTATTTGGACCAATGCAAGCAGAAAACCAAATTGATTCGAATCCTACGATTTCGGCGCAATTGTCGCTGTGGAATCAACAAGGATCGCATGTGGTTCGAGGTGACTTATTACTTATACCTGTAGGCAAAACCATTTTGTATGTAGAACCAATTTACCTTGTTGCCAACCGAGATAACTCATTGCCGCAGCTCGAACGTGTAATTATTGATTTCAACCAGCAAGTATTCTTTAATACATCACTCGGAGCAGCAATGAATGACCTGCTAAATGCTACACAAGGTACAGCACCACAGCCAAATATGCCTAGCACAGGGCCGGGTGCAGGCGGGCAAGCACCTGCTACTCAGCAAAATGGCCAAGGTGCAACACCTGGAGCCGGTGCCGGTGCCGGTGCTGGTGCCGCAGGCGCACAAGGCAACTCTGCAGCTTTGATTAACCAGGCAAATCAACTGTTCAGTCAATACGAGGCAGATACGGCTAAAGGAGATTTTGAGGCAGCAGGTACAGACCTCAAGAAACTCGGAGATGTGTTATCCAAGTTAAAGGGGCAAAACGGAACAGCAAAATAAACACGAATAGAGAAAAAAGGCACATCCGGTTGCTGGATGTGCCTTTTCTTTGCTCTATATAATTATGACTCTGTGGAAATTTGCCACCGAACACCAAACGGATCTTCCAAACGTCCAAATGTCGTTCCCCAAAACATACGTTCAAACGGCATAAACACCTTACCGCCTTGCGAGAGGTTTTCAAACACTGTTTTTCCTTCTTCTTCAGTCGGAAATATGAGCGCAAGATCTAGCCCGTTCCCCCGCTCCACAGAACTTGAACCGTTATCGGCCATATATATGAGTTGTTCTCCGACCTTTAACACCAAATGCATGACCCTGTTTTTATCTTCTTCCTTTGCACCTGGCATATCAGCGAATGTCCTGATATCGAGTATTTCACCGTCTAACGCCTTAGCATAGAATTCTGCCTGTTTTCTAGCATCTTGGCTATAAATATAAGGAATCCACTTTGCCACTGGGAAATCTCCCCTTTGATTCGAGTATCGTTCAATCATTACCGTTTTCAACATAGTGCTTTAACATAGCCATCTTGTTGTCCCAAAATTGCTCGTAATAGGCGAGCCACTTTTTTAATTCAAGCAAGGGCTCCGGCTGAAGTATGTATCTCGTTTCCCTTCCCACCTTGCGTCTGCCGACAAGACCTGCATCAGACAAAATATGCAGATGTTTATTTACCGCTGTTCGACTAACAGGGACGTGATTCGTAATTGAAACAATCGACATTTCCTTATCAGCAAGCATCCTAATAAGCTGACGACGCGTCGGATCCGCAATTGCCTGAAATATATCATGCTTACGTGCAAGCCCGTCCATTTTAACCCTCGACGTATGCGCGGAGCTTCTTTTGCAATCCGCTCCATCCCTGATCCATCGTTCCATGAACAGCTGGATGGGGTTGTCCAAATTCCGTAACAGTATCGGCATCCCAACCAGAATGAATCAGTGTAAACTCCGTTTTTCCATCTAAGTCTTTTAGCTCAAAAGTAAGGACCCAATCCTTCCCCCAATAGAAAGAAAGCCTAGTTGGCAGGTCAATCTCTTTAACTTTGCACGATGACATCCCAAACGGTCCTGCATTCAAATGAAATTCATACCCAACAATCGGCTGAAAATCATTTGGCATAAACCATGCGGCAATGCCTTCCGATGTTGCGACAGCATCCCATACTTTTTGAATCGGTGCATTGAACACAGATGATTTTCGAATATCAGGCAGAGCACTTTTTTGATTTTCTTCCATTCCATAACCTCCGTGGAAGTAAAAGTGACACCATAAGGTGTTATTTGTTTTTAATCTACCACCTTGTGTCAAATTTATCAATTCAAAAGGTGAATTCGCGACAACTTAAATAATATCTACAAAGTAACCGCGCTCTCCCTTATGAACCATACACTTCTGCGGTAATAAGCCATACGAAAGCATAAGCGGATGCTTCGGCTGGTGTTCTTTAGTAAGCCCTAGGCAGTAGAAATCCGTTTCGGAATCAGACAAACTTGTGATAACATTCATAATGGAGCTTGCTTGTGACACATGTAAAACGTGGTTTCCCCAGGCCAAAATAATTTTAGAAGCACGCCTGACTGCCTCAAGAATATACTGCGCATTTTCACTGCCAATTGGCTCATATGCTTTTCGTAACGCAAGCGGATCGCGGGACCTTAATGCAAAAACATTTACCACCTCTATGGAACCACAGCCCCACCTCTTCGCAAACCCAATACACCGGCGAATCGTATTGTCATCGTCAAATGCGTCTGCAGTACTCGGATTCAGCATGATGAACAACACGCTTGGCTTTTCAATATCCCATTCACGCGTAAGACTATATCTATATATTCCTTTGATAACGGCTGCCTTTTTCATAACGACATTACTTTGACAGTTGTTCAATCGTGGGAACATCTGCAGGACTCCACTCTAATGATTTCAATTCATATGGCAACAGCCATTTTAACGAAGCATGTTCTGTTAAGACAGGCATCCCTTCAACAAGGTTGCAATAAAACGTCGTCAAATGCACAATTCCGAAATCGTATTCGTAATCTGTGCTAATTATTTGCTCACCAATATCAACTTTACAATGCATTTCCTCAATAATTTCACGTCTTAATGCTTCTTGCGGCATCGAGATATTGGAAGGTGATAATCCTTTAATACTAAACTACTAAGAGGTCCTTTACGCTACGCTGCCCAGCTTGTATAGCGATTCTTTAGCGGGCGCAGCAACAAAGCGTCAAAAAGTAAGGCTAAAAATCCAACTACAAGAATTCCAAGTAAAACTGCGGCTGGATTTCCAATTTGACCATTGGTCGATATAAAATAACCTAGTCCCGCATTTCCACCTATCATTTCTGCGGCGACCAAAGAACGCCAAGCAACTCCAAATCCTACGTACACCCCTGTAATAGCGGCAGGTGTAACTTCAGGAAGAAAAATGTACAGGCCAAGTTTCCATCCAGATGCACCCAGCATTCGCCCAGCTCGGATATGCGTCTCTGATATTCTATCCATCCCTTGAATGACATTAATTAAGATTGGGAAAAAAGATGCCATAAAGATAACTGCAATCATCGGCGCATTACCAAGCCCCAACATAACAATAAATAGCGGGGCCCATGCCAGCGGTGGTGTAGCCTGAAAGAAAGATACGAGCGGTGTTAAAATCGCTCGTATTACTTCACTTAGTCCTGCCATTAGCCCAAAAATAAACGCAGCTAACGATGCCAAGCCAAACCCAACTGCAATTCGGGAAAAACTTACACCAATGTCTTTATAAAATGCTGCACTTTTAAACTGCACACCAGCTTGCTGTACGACATCCATCGGGCTAGGAAAAACATAAGACGGATAATGCGTAGAAACTAGTGTCCAAGCAAGTATAATAATCGGAACGGATAACCATGAATACCAACGTTTCATCGTTTGCACACCTTACGAAAATTGTTTATCGATAATAGTATTTATTTGAAATTTATTCGAAATGTATCCAAGTTTAAAGTCTGCATCAGCGAGCTTCTGATAAAAACTTAAATCTGAGGTGGTAATCTGAGAAGCAAATTTCATCTCTTTCCGTGCCTCGGTAATGATTTGTACCGGCGTATATGTTTTACTCCCTGTCGTTATAGGCGCAATGTTAAAGGCTTTTGCTAAGTCGTTATTCGCTTGATTCGAATCATTATTTAAGAAATTAATTGAATCATTATGAGCTTGAATGAATTTTTTCATAACATTCGGCTCATCTTGGATAAAGGAGTTACGTGCAATAGCGACGAATCCAGGATCGGGCGTTGTAGCGATTATCTTGTCATTCCTTAAACTAGCATAGGTAAGAAACGGATCGCCCAAAAACGCAGCATTTACGTTTCCTGCATTAACTGTTGCCTCCATATTTGCTTGTGGAACCGTTTCTATTTTGACATCATTTTGTGTTAAACCAGCAGCTGGCAGGAGAAATCCACGCAACAAGAGGTCGTTACCGCTGCCCGTCCCGACGGAAGCGACAGATTTTCCACGAAAGTCTGCTACCTTCTGTTCTGGAGCGGTACGTTTTGCAATAAGCCCAAATTTTCCATTTTCTACTTTTGCAACAACTTTAATATCCATTCCACGCGAGGCCCAAGCCACAGCCTGAGGAATTCCTGCATAACCAATATCTATTTGCTTTGAAGCCAAAGCTTTGTATAAACTCGGCCCATCAGAAAACGCAAAAAACTTAGCGTTTAATCCATCTTTTTGAAAGATGCCTTCTTCTTGTCCGATGATAGCCGGTGCTTCTCCAAGTATCTTGACATATCCAATTCGAACTGTGTTGTCCGCCTTAGTAGCTCCTCCTTGTGATGCTTGTGAGCTATTTTGACCGCATCCTGCGAGAATAGAAAGGGACACGGCAATCATGCTTAATGTAGCTGCGATGCGATTCTTTTTTATGTTCATTGTAAATATCTACACTCCCAAAGTGCTTACAGTATATTTTGAGTTCGCAAATGTTCCATTAAATGACGCTTATATTCATTAAACCGTGCTGTTGTTCTCATGTCGGGATGTCGCGGCTTTTCAAGGTCTATCTCTAAAGTCTCCGTGATAAGTCCAGGCCTTGCTTCCATCAAGAGAACCTTATCAGATAGGTATATAGCCTCATCGATATTGTGAGTAATGAAGATGACTGTCGTATTGGTCTGTCGGTGAATTCTCAACAACTCATCCTGCAACACATCTCTGGTCTGTGCGTCCAGTGCGCTAAACGGTTCGTCCATTAACAAAATAGCGGGTTCCATAACGAGCGTACGAGCTAAAGCAACACGTTGCTTCATCCCACCAGAAAGATCTTGAATTCGTGCTCGCTCTTTTCCGGTAAGTCCAACAACCTTTAGAATTTCTGTTGCCTTGTCATTCCGAACTGGTTTTGACAGTCCTTTCATCCGAAGTGCGAAAGCGACATTATCAATAACACTAAGCCATGGGAAAAGCGCCAAATCTTGAAATACAACGCCCCGATCCGTTCCAGGTTGCGTAACTTTCTTCCCGGCCACTGTGATTTGTCCGGTTTCAGCTTGGATGAATCCTGCAATGGCGTTCATCAATGTACTTTTGCCGCAGCCGCTTGGTCCAATAATGCTGACAAATTCCCTCTCTTGAACCATAAATGATATATTTTCCAATATTATTTCTGTACCGAAATGGATGCTTAACTCCGATACGTCTAATAAACATGGTTCAATCATCTTATAATTCGATGCAGTCACACCTTCTTTTACTTGAAACATACTCACAACATCACCTAATTCCGACTATATCAGTCAGTATAATAAAGATACTATAGATAATATACATACTGTTCTCATTCACGGTCAATGGGTAATGTCTCATATTCTAAAGCAGTGACTGAAATGGAGTTTTGTCAGATTAGAAAGGCGATTTTTCGAAGAAGCGAAATGTTACATAAACCGGAGATTAGAAAACCGGCATACAAATAGCTTATTTTTCATGCCGGTTTTCGTTGTTATTTTGTTTTTGTTTGTTATTTTCATTTTGTTTTTGTTCTGACGACTGATTGTTGTTAGGAGTTTCTGTATTTTTTACGACAGGTGTCGTATTTAAAATTTGTTTTTTGTCTTCAGACACAGCGCTTGAACTCTCTTTGCTCGTCTTCTTGTTTTCTTCCGCTGCTTTTGATACCTTTTGCCGGCTGGGACTAGTCGTGGCGCTTATATTGCTTGTATCGCTCGTATGGCTAGTATTAGT
Source organism: Bacillota bacterium (assembly GCA_021820805.1). The sequence continues at coordinate 1,494 of JAKADF010000047.1, read as the reverse complement.
ATGGCTAGTACTGTCCGTATTGCTTGTATCACTCACATTGCCATTACTACCTGTTTTCCTTTTTTCTTGTAAAACAGATACTAATTTGGTTACCGAATCATTCTCTACATTTTGGACCGATATAGGAACCCCGAGCTTCTTCGCATTTTGATAATAGACATATTTCCCAGGCGAAATCCCTAAATGCTCGGCGTCATCCCGAATTTTTTCCGTCGTTGTTCCGACCTGAATTTGTACTTTTTCTTTCGTCTCTAATTCCGTTTGTAACTGTTGTAATTCATTTTTCGCAAGTGCCTCTGGATGGTCTTGATTTGCAAGTACGCTTGTAATCCATACGTAACCTTTGTCTTGGAGTTTCCCTTCCTTCTTTGCTGCACTAATGATTTGGTCGATTGCAGCATCAATTGGCTTTCCATGGAAGTTCGGCAGAGTTGAAAGAAGTTCTTCTCCATCTTTGTTTGTAAAGGTAGTTTTGATTACATCCCAGTTGTTCCCCACTGAAAATTCAACACTCGGGTTTATATCTACGGAAACGTATGCGTACACCGGTACTGCCCTTGGAATTAAAGCAAATAAGATCCCGCCAAGGACGGTGCACGTTGCTGCAATGGATGAGATCTTTACTTTCCAGTTGGAAAGAGAGAAGAAGTTACTCCTTTCCGGAAGGGGTGAGAATGAAATTTCCTTTCCAACGCCATAAGCCTCTTCTTTTTTAGCACGATAGAAGCCTCCGTCATTCGACATGACAATCACGTATTTACTTTTGACGTCCATTATTATTCCTTTCATTCGTCATACCCCCTTCCCAAAAATTGTTTCACATATTCATAATCCTCTATAAGCAAGAGCGCAATTGCAATTATGTATGTTCTGTTTCTTTCCAGCGTTTTTCTGCTTACATCCGCTGATGCTGCAATCTCTGCAATTGGCAGCTTTTTCTTAGTCAACAAGTATTCTCGCTGCTCTTTTTTATGTTTAAGTTGCTTTGCTATTAAAAACATGTTCTCTCTCGCATCTGCGTGTTTTGGAGTCGCTTTTATGACATCTTCAAAGCTGATACGGAATTCTTTCAACCGCTTTTTGAAATGTTCAATTTCCATTTTGCGGTACTCTTCTTCTACTTCCTCTTTATACTGTTTAAGAGAAGCTTCTTTTACGTATATGTGTGACGATTCGTCATCTAGGCTTTCATGAACGCGTCTTGTTTCTTGCCTGAGGTAATCAATTACTCTGTTTTTTATGACTAGTGCCGAGTAATTCAGGAAAGAGCTTCCCTTGTCTGTTTGATACTTTTTTATCGCATCATTAAAAGCAATAAGTCCGATACTAAAGACGTCGTCTGATGTCTTAACAAATGAATTACACACGGAGGAAACAGTTTTTAAGATGAATGGGTGATATCTCTCAATAATCTCATTTTGTAAGTAACTATCTCCCTGTTGTATAAGAATGATTTCCTCTTCTAAAGAGGATTGTATCTGTTCCATTCACCTC
>JAKADF010000046.1 GCA_021820805.1 Bacillota bacterium | reverse complement strand
GGGCTTTTGCTTCATATCTGTCTATAAAATCCGACATATCAAACAACACTAGTGTAGTAATAATCAGACATTGTAACTAATCATATTTTATATTTTTTTATTTTTTCATATAAAGTAGAGCGATGAATCCCTAATTTTCTCGCCACAGCAGCCTTGTTGCCATGCTCTTCAGCTAACATATGGATAATGACACTCCGTTCATGGTCAGCAACCCTGCTTTTAATATCAGTACTTTGTAAAACACTCGGTTTATCTGTCGCACAATCGGTCACGTAAGTATTTTTTTCTTTCTTTAAGTCCGGATGCTGTACAAGTTTTTGATGCAGTCTATGCGGAATATCAGAAAGCCCTATCTCATCATGTTCTGTCATTGTGAGCAATACTTCAACTGTGTTAACCAACTCGCGAATATTCCCTGGCCACTCGTAATTCATCAGCAACTGAATCGTTTCTGCCTTCAATTGCTTTACTGACACATCAAACTCCCGCGCAAGCCGCTCGAAATGATAAGACAAAAGCAGCGGAATATCTTCTTTTCTTTCTCGCAAGGGAGGGATGTGAAGGCGAATGATATTCAGCCGATAATACAAGTCTTCACGGAACAAACCTTTCTTCACCATGTCCTCCAAGTCACGATTGGTTGCTGCGATAATTCTTGCATCGACGTCGTAGCTCTTTAGCGCGCCGACTCGTTCTGCAGTGCGCTCTTCTAGAACTCTCAAAATCTTTGCTTGCATAATGAGCGGCATATCCCCAATTTCATCAAGGAACAGCGTGCCTTTATGTGCAAGTTCAAATTTACCTGGTTTTCCACCCTTCCTGGCACCTGTAAATGCGCCTTCATCATAGCCAAACAATTCGGCTTCGAGCAATTGCTCAGGAATTGCTGCACAATTAATACTGACAAACGATCCGCTCGAATATGCACTGGAGTTGTGTATTGCCTTTGCTAAAACCTCTTTTCCTGTCCCGCTTTCACCTGTAATCAGCACTGTAACAGGGGTGCGCGCCGCACGTCTGCCGGATCTTTTAAGTTCTGTGATTGCAACGGACCTGCCAATGACTTGGTTAAATGTAATGTGGAGGCGACCGCGTTCTTTTTCTCTAGCTTCATTCGATGTACCCTCCACATGACGCGAAAGTTCTTGCATGCGGCCAAGAATATTGTACAATTCCGTAACTCCTTCAAAAATAAGCATGCCGATTGCACCAATGACTTTCCCGTTGCTCCAAATTGGTATTCGATGCACAACCATCTCTTGACCTTGAATGACCTGGATATGCCCGCGTTCCGGAATCCCCGACTTTATTACTTCATGTAATCGAGTATTTTCAATCACATCTATAACCGGTTTGCCAATCACACTCGAACGGTCTACCCCTAAGAAACGCGCGTACGCCTCATTAAATTCGCGAATAAGCCCGAATGCATCAACGAGTACAATCCCCTCGTATGCAACCTCAAGCACAATATTAAGTGCTTGTGCAATATGCTCAATTTCATCGAGCCGGGTCAGATGTGAAGTCATCGCATCATAGATTCCAGATTTCGTCAACATACCGACAAGCTCATCATCTTCATTTACAACTAGCAAACTGGGATTCGGAATATCCAGCACATCTGACAATTCCGTGTCAGGGTGAACAAGCTGAAATTCAGTTTCCATAACGTCCACTAGAGTTCGGTTACTAGATTCGTTCATAATCATTTGCCTTATCACACTAGATGCTGTTAAGATGCCGACTACCTTTTTCTCGTTATCAATAACCGGCAATGAGCGAACGTGTGTCTCTGAGAAAATACGCGCAGCCAGAGACATAGAATCATTTAATGAAACCGTAAAAGGAGAGTGCGTCATCCATGCAGATACTTTTTCTTGCCTAAGCGTTTGCCCGCCTCGCGTACGTTTCAGAAGCTCCTCAAACATCTCTTCCTCCGGCCTTTTCATTCGTTTATAAATTTATTCGTGTTTATCTATTATACTATTTAGTCTGTGAACTCTGAATTCATATAGGTTCTAATTTCATGCCAAATTTCTCCAGATTCATAAAAAAAGATGAGCAAGGCTTATCGCCATCCTCATCTAGTATGTAAACCAATATAATTTTGCATATCTCGTAAGGTTATCTAATTGAAAACTTTGCTTTCTGAAGGTGAAACCGGCACTGCAAGCCCTGTCGCGCCAGGCTCTGATTCAACAAGATGAGGCGCGTACCTTTTAATCATTTCTAGCCCAAGTGCAGCACGCCGTACACGTTCACGCGTAAGAGCGACAGCAGTCGTTTCTAGATGGGTGCCGGATGGGTAAATATTCGGTGCATTGCGAAGTCCAAATTTAACATAAACAGGGGAAAGAACGCGAATAATTTCAGGCAATTCATAATGACGCACAAAGCCGCCGAAATCGTCAGGAGCTTCAACATACATATCAATCGGTATATCAACCACTTGCCTGATAGCTGCGAGTCTTGGCAACGTTTGATCAGAAGCAACGTTAAACGTGCCTGCCCCCAAGTCCTGAACAATACGAATCGAAACAGGGTTTGAAGCGCCCATCAAAACTGACACTTTAACAACCAAATCTTGAGGCAGCTTGCCAAGGGCTTTAAACTCTTTGATTAACCACAGTAATCCTTCGTCTGCTACAAGAACACCGCGAATCCCAAGGGAACAAGCACGGCGCACTTCTTCAAGCGCATATACGAGTTGATCCATACCTGAATGACGCCATCCAATATTTTTGCCGGCTTGCGTCAGCGGTTGTGCCCCTATATCGAATGGTGCTCTTGGGCCAACAAATAAACTGACTTCCATTTGATGCTCGCGTCCGATTTCAGCCATCTCAAGGATTTCTTCATCCTTTAACAACATGATGCCGCTTCCTTCAGACACACGGTGAATCAGAACTCCGTGATTTTTACTTTCTTCTATTAAGGCGCGCATCGCCTTTGGTCCTTCAACACTTGGAATTTCAACACGATACTGCGCGCCATCTGGAAATCGCTTCGTCGATGACGGCAGGTCATATGCATCTTGAACCGGCAGGTTAAGTTCTCTCAGTCCGTTTTTTGCCCATTCCATACTACCAGCTCCTTTTCTGAATCTACCTGAATGATTCAGCTTTTGCAGCTTGAACAAGTTGTGCAGCACTTTCGCGAATTTTGCCAAAGTCATTCGCTGCAATCGCTTGTTTGTCAATAAGCGATCCGCCGACGCCAGCAACCTTTGCCCCGGCTTTTAAGAAATCTGATATATTTGCTGTCGTTATTCCGCCTACTGCCATAAGCGGTATATGTGACAACGGGCCTTGCAATTCTTTATAATAGCGTGGTCCAAAAACGCCGCTTGGGAACACTTTGACCATTGCAGCACCCGCATTAAACGCTCTGACAATTTCTGATGGAGTAAGTGCGCCACTAAATACGGGGATGTTATGCTTCTCCCCAAATTCAATCACATGTTCGTCAAGATTTGGCGTAACAAAAAATTTCGCGCCCGCACTTAGTGCAGCTTTTGCCCCTTCAGCATCGATGACCGTCCCTGCCCCAATCCACATACTAGAATCATAACTTTGTAGAAGTTCCTGAATCATATCAGTCGCACTGTTCGTATTTAAAGTGACCTCAATAACCCGGATACCGCCTTCAAACAAAGCCTGTGCTAATCTTGAGCAAGAATCTTTGGGAATCCCTCTTACAATGGCCATGATTTTTGTTTCAAACAACCACTCTGCACCATATACTCCGCCTAAATTCGTATGGGTACCCCCCTTTACCAAATACGTAAAACAAGGTACTAACAACGTACAACAAAAGGTAAATCAGCTATCTCTGCAGTTTTGAAGCCCCGCTCATAAAAGACTCAAGTTCATTCCTGTAAGGCAGCATCTCATAATCTCCATACCCTGTAACTGCAAGTGCCCCCAGCGCACAAGCACGACTCACGGCATGAGGCAAGTCACACCCGTCAAGGAGACCGGATAATAAGCCTGCCGTAAATGCATCACCCGCTCCAACTTCATCGACCAGTTGAACATTAAAACCATCGACAAATCCATGTTCATCCGGTGACCGGTAATAGGCCCCTTTTGCTCCAAGCTTAACGACAACAAGCTCCGCTCCTTTATCTAAATAAGCCTGTGCAATATCGCCTGGTTCCTTATAACCAGTGAGTATTGCGCCTTCATCAATTCCAGGAATAATAATGTCTGATTTCCCCGAAACCTCATTCAGAACTTTCCTTGCTTCTTCCAAAGACCAAAGCTTTTGGCGGATATTCGGGTCAAATACAACTTTCATTGACTGACTATGGGCAATATCGATACTTTTCATAACAGTTTTTCTGTTGGTAAGACTGAGAGCGGGCGTAATTCCAGTTAAGAAAAGGTACTTTGCAGATGGGAATGAAGACAGCGGAATATCCTCGATGTGAAGTTCACTAGCAGCGGATCCTCTGCGATAGTAATAAACATGGGTTTTTCCATCATTATTGCGCTCTTTAAAAAATACAGCAGTTGGACGCGTCTTATCGAACCTAACTTTCGACACATCCACGCCCTCACCGCGAAGCGTTTTGTATATAAATCTCCCTAAGCTGTCTGACCCAAGTTTACTAATCCATGCCGCTTCATGACCAAGACGCGATAAGCCAATAACAGCATTGGACTCTGCGCCTGCCATTCCTCTCTTAAACTCCGGAACATTATCAAGAGATCCGTTTTTACTTGGGGTCATGAGTATCATGGTTTCGCCAAAGGTAACAACATCCATCGCTAATTCCCTCCGCTTGTCTAGAATCAGCTATTCGTTTCCTATATAGAAACGTCATTTATTATTTGATACAATTTTACTATATACTTTTTGCTTTTAAATTGACAAGCTAGAATAAATTTTCTGAACAGTGGGGTATAAGTATGTCAGTTGAAAATGAAAATACAGCCAGCCAGCCGTATGGCACCGCAATACTCAAGGCAGCAAAAATTCTTGAATATCTTTCAACGGAACCAAACGGTCAAGGTACAAGCGAGATTGCCCGTCAAACTCAAATGAATAAGTCGACAGTATTTAAGCTGCTTGAAACGTTGCAACTCATTGGCTTTATTGAAAAATCCCCAGACAATTCCCACAATAAAATAGGGCTCGGTCTTGCTAAATTTGCGCATGCCTATTTACAACAAACCGATATCGTGCGAATTGCCAAACCGATTCTTGAAGTGCTAAACACAGAAACTGGGGAGACTGTTCACCTTGGTGTTCTTGATAATCTGAGTATCGTATATGTACTTAAACTTGAAAGCAAACAACCTGTAAGGTTGTACTCGAAAGTAGGAATAGCAGCCCCTCTGTATTGCACGGGAATTGGAAAGGCTGCACTATCTACATTTAATAATAAAGAACTCGACAGCTATATTGAAAAAACAGAACTTCAAAAACACACAGGACACACCATTGTCGACTCGGAAAAATTAAGAGAGGAAATGGAAAAAATCCGTTGCTTAGGTTACGCTGTGGACAACAGCGAACATGAGGAAGATGTTCGCTGCGTAGCCATACCGCTGTTTACAAGGTCTAAGCTGCTAGGTGCAATAAGTATTAGTTCGCCTAGATACAGAATGGACGATGAAAAGCTGGAAAAATACGTGCAATTCTTGCGAGATGCTGCACATACAATCATAGGTCAACTGCAGGTTCTTCTATCATAATGTTTTTTGTTTCAGAAAAATAACACTTAGGGTTCCGGAAAAATTCCAACATTGGTTATACTTTAATTAAACTTGATTTCACAGACTAGGGGATGAAAAACTTGGAGGACTTCTTTAAAAAGGTCACCAATTTTGGATTTGGCGTTGTTGCTGTCAGTCGTGAAAAAATAGAAGAAAAGGTCCGAGAATGGACGGAATCTGAGCATTTGAACGCATCAGAGTCGAAACGGCTTGTTGAGCGTCTTGTCGCACAGGGCGAGCAAGAACGGGCTGAACTGCAGCGCATGGTACAAGACCAAGTAAAAAGAAGCTTGGTGAAATTCGGCATCTTCCGCGAAGACAAAGAAGAAAATCAGGTGGATGTACTGCAGGGAGAAATCAAAGGACTAAGGCAACGAATCGCAGAACTGGAAGAGAAACTGGAGATTTCGCACGAGACAGAACTAAAGGCAGATGCTGTACTAGACAATGGTTCTGAGGCAAGGGCAAAGGACGGCGAACATACACAGCCTAATACAGGGGAAGAATTTTCAACCGAATGAATGGGAAAATCATTCTCGGTAAGCGCGTACGCCACCTTGGAAGGTACAAGACAGTTGCACACATTCTCATCCGGAATGGGTTCGGGTGGTTTATTGATGAAATCGGACTTACGCGTCTGCTCACCCTTCCAAAACGGCTATGGAGTGACACCGAGAAAAAAGAAACGCTGACGACGTTCGAGCGCATGCGAATAACACTTGAACAACTTGGCCCAACATTCGTTAAAATCGGCCAAATCGCCAGCCTTCGTACAGATTTGTTGCCGGCTGAGCTAACAGAGCAACTAACAAGGCTCCAAGACGATGTCCCGCCTCTTGCCTATCATTCGGTGCGTGAAATTATAGAGTCTGAACTTGGAGCCGAATTGGAAGATATATTTGAGACATTCGATGAAATCCCAATCGGATCTGCTTCTATCGGCCAGGTACACAGGGCAGTGCTTTGTTCTGGCGAAATTGTGGCAGTTAAAGTGCAGAGGCCAGAGATTCGACGGAACATCGAGATTGACTTTGAAATCCTTGCTGATATGGCTCGACTCGCAGAGAAGCGTTTCGAATGGGCAGAACACTATGAGTTAAGTTCTGTTGTAGACGAATTTCGCACAACGCTTTTAAATGAACTCAACTTCACCTCTGAGGGACAAAACGCTGAACGTATCGGCAAAATGTTTGTTCAAGTAGAAACGGTCTATATACCGAAGATTAACTGGGACTTCACCACACCTAAGATACTCGTCATGGAGTATGCAAAAGGAATAAAACTAAATGAATATAAAGCACTCGAATCAGGCGGATACAATCGAAAAATTCTTGCTGCAAGGGCGTCCAAGGCTGTGTTTACTCAGATTCTTATTCATGGGTTTTTCCATGCGGATCCGCATCCAGGCAACCTTGCAGCCCTCCCCGGGAACATTATTCTGTTTATGGACTTTGGGATGGTCGGGCGTTTAACGCCTGAAATGAAGGGTCACCTTGCCGGCCTCATTATCGGACTTATTAGAAGAAACACTGATCTTATAATTCGAGCATTATTCAGGATGGGTGTAGTCCCGGATGATATTAACAACGACGATCTCCATCGGGACATTGATTTGCTTCGTGACAAGTACTATGACATTCCTTTAAGTCAAGTAAATCTTGGAGAGTCCGTCTCAGACATCTTTACAGTCGCATACAAACACCGTATTAAAATCCCTGCTGATTTATCTCTTGTTGGTAAAACACTGCTGACAATTGAAGGGGTTGTGACAAAACTAGATCCTGAGTTTCGTATCATGGATGTCGCATTACCATTCGGAAGAAAGCTATTAAAGAATCAATTCAAACCGCGAACGGTAACAAAAAATGTATTCGGATCTGTATTAGATTTAGCTGATCTAGCAAACGATTTACCAAGACAAATACGGCAGCTTATGCAAGATTTCCGTCGTGAAAAGATGAAGGCTGAGCTCACAATTCCAGAAATCCAAGGCTTTCTGAACAAACTTGACCGCACAAGCAACAGGATGACATTTAGTGTTGTTGTGCTTGCACTTAGCATTTTCATGGCAGGCGTTATGATAGCTTCTGCAATAAGGCCTACTCTCTCCATATGGCGCGTTCCGCTTATGGAATTTGGCATGATTATGAGCGCACTGATGGTAGTATTTTTAATCTGGTCCATCTTCCGTTCAGGAAGGATGTAAATTTTGTGTGGAGATTTACCAAACCTTAACATATTATTAATGCAATTTCGACGTAATTTTGATGTTTCTTCTGTAGACTTGTAATTGGGAAGGGCGGTACTGGTGACTGCCATTACTATTGGCGCAGGCGGGGCTGATAGTAAATCCATTACAAGGAGGTGCATGTTGATGACACTCTTGCTTACTTCTTTTACGTTTGCTGTGGCCTCAATTGCACTTAACCTAAAGTTTAAGCAGATGACACACAAACTTGAAGCTAAAATCAATGCTATCCAAACATGATTATAAAATGACGGCCTAGTTACACTCAGTACTGGGCCTCTCCCCCCCTCGTATTTTTTGGCATGCTGACCACAAAGCGCATGAGTGCAAGCATGGCGAAATTTAATAAATTATTCAATCCTCGACAAAATTCGACAATCCGTTTGAATATATTATGGTATGATTGCACATGTGTCTTTTAAAATCTCCCTATCTAACATGGAAAATTGAGCTGATGTGTATGCAAGATTATCGGTCAAGCCCGGAAAAAAGCCCATTCGTGTGGTGTCCTAAATGCCACAACTTGTTGCCTGTAAATTCAAGCGTGAAAATAATGAAGACAGTTTTTAGAGTTTTACCATCAGGTGTTTTTCCATATGGAGATTTTCCATTCGATTCTCGTGAACAGCGCCTAAAAGAAAAATCACCCAAACCAAATGGCAGCAAAAACAGAGCAGACTAATATATACTCTGTTTTTTCTTTGCCTGCATGCATCACCGAATCTTATTCTGTTCATTGACACTAAAGGTTCTATCCATATTAGAGCATCTTTGATAAAAACGCCTTTGTACGTTCATTTTTGGGTTTCTGGAATATTTCGTCGGGAGTCCCTTCCTCAACAATTGCGCCGTCCGCCATAAAAATAACGCGGTTTGAAACTTCACGCGCAAACCCCATTTCATGGGTCACAATAATCATGGTCATGCCCTCTTCTGCAAGATTCCGCATAACACTTAAGACTTCTCCTACAAGCTCTGGGTCAAGTGCCGATGTAGGCTCATCGAATAACATGACATGAGGTTCCATTGCAAGAGCTCTTGCGATTGCTACGCGTTGTTTCTGCCCTCCGGACAAATTGCCAGGATAAGCATCCGCCTTGTCGGAAAGTCCAACTTTTTGAAGCAATTCAGAGGCAAGCGTTACAGCCTCCTGTTTTGATTTTCCCTTTAATTTTATTGGAGCCATTGTAATGTTTCCTATAACAGTCTTATGGGGGAATAAGTTAAAGTGCTGAAACACCATCCCCATCTTTTGCCGCAACTGATTGATATCATGACCTTTGTCAAGGATGTTTTGCCCAACAAATCGAATTTCGCCAACAGACGGTTCCTCGAGCAAATTGAGGCAGCGCAGGAGTGTACTCTTGCCAGAACCTGATGGGCCAATTACACATACCACCTCACGGGGCTCGATAGTAAAAGATATATCGTGAAGGACCTCGTTTTTTTGAAATGACTTAGAGAGATTCTTAACTTCAATCATGTGAGTACAAACCTTCTTTCCACAACCCGCATCACAAGAGTCAAAGCATAGATAATGACGAGGTAAAACACCGCAACTGTTGACAAAATTTGAAATGCTTTAAAGTTCATCGAGTAAATCGTTTGCCCTTGAAGTGTCAGTTCAGCTACACCAATTACAGACAGGAGTGATGTGTCTTTCAAGCTGATAATGAATTGGTTAACAATTGCAGGAACCATTCTGCGAATGGCCTGCGGTAAGATGATGAGCCGCATTGTTTGCCCGTGCGTGAAACCTAAGGACCTTCCCGCTTCCATTTGGCCTTTCGGTATGGATTGAATCCCCGCTCTAAATATCTCAACTAAATAAGCCCCTGCATTGATACTAATAGCAATGATACCGGCCGTAAGTGCAGACAATTTAATGCCAAGAACTTCAGGAAGACCGAAGTAGATGAATAAGATTTGAATAAGCAGCGGAGTTCCCCGAATGAGATCAATATATATCGTCGCAATGAGCCGGAGGATCCGACTTCTGGAAATACGCATTAACCCAGCAAAAAGCCCAATAAAAAAAGCAATAAATAAAGAAATGACGGAAATTTTTATCGTTAACACCGCACCTATTGTAAGTGCAGGCAGCGCTTGTTGAATCACGTTCCAGTTGCTCACGCTTTCACCTCAAAAAAAAGGGAGCACAAGGCTCCCACAGATTAAGAACCAAAATACTCACTATGCAGCTTTGCGTATTCACCGTCACTCTTCAATTTCTTTAAACCATCGTTAATTTCATTTAAAAGTGTGGTATTTTTCTTAGTTACCGCGATACCGTATTGTTCTGTCGTCAAACGGTCTCCAACAATCTGGATCTTCGAATTGCCTCCGTCTGTCTTAATTTTGTAAGCAACACCTGGATAATCTTCAATCATTGCATCTGCTTGTCCGGATTCAACTGCGAGATATAAAGAAGCATCATCTTGAACAATAGACACCTTTGCACCGTATTGTTTAGCCAGTTTTTGCGCTTCTGCAAGACCGGTTGTGCCTTGCTTTGCAGTAATGGTTTTACCCTTTAAGTCGGATATTGACTTAATTGGGCTTCCCTTCTTAACAACCAAAGATAATCCTGCATCAAAGTACGGGGAAGCAAAGTTTACAACTTGTGCCCTGTCTGGTCGAATCGTGATAGCAGAAATCGCCGCATCGACTTGATTTGCTTGAAGAGCCGGAATAATTCCGTCAAACTTCATGACCTTCCAGTTTACATTTAGGTTTTCAGCTTTCGCCGCATCTTGCAAAAGTTGAATATCGAAACCAGTCAATTGGCCGTTTTTCACGTATTCAAAAGGTGGATAATCGTTGATTGTCGCAACCGCAATTGTTTTGCCGGCACTCGCGCCAGACGCTGCCGCCGCAGACGAATTGGAACTTGACCCCGTGCCCGCTCCACAACCTGCTAAACTAAGTGCAGTAATCCCGCAAGCTGCGAGCATAATTAGTTTCTTTTTCACAATGTAACCCCCATATAATAAATAAAATCTCGCCCGGAAACGGGGAGATTCTTCGTCCATCCCCTTATCTTCCGGTTAAACCGCAGGAATTGGCACCGATTATATATCACCGGTTGCCGGGCATCATTGGGCCTGTCCCTCTGCCACTCTTGATAAGGATTTCTATTTAATTAATTCATATTTTTATATAATAGTGTGAACTCTTAAACTTGTCAAAGGAAGAAACTGTATTTACTTGAATTGCTAGAGTGTCTCCAAATGCACGTCAATGACTCCATAGACAGATGCCACAGTTTCAAATAAGTTCGTCGTTTTCTCGACCCTGTCAACAACGCATATAAGCTTTGCTTCTCGGGTTTTAGCCTCGTCTTGCATCGTTTTTATCTTTTTGATTTTTACTTTTGCCACATCAATTTGCCGGATAATATCATCAAGTGAGACACCAGCCAGATAAACAATCGTTATTCCAATTTCCTTTTCGCGCAACGTTCTCGGGCCGAAGCGTTTTAAAACAAACGGAATTCCCTCCACACTTAAGACAAGAATAAGCATACCTACAATTGCGTCGACATAAAAACCCGCGCCTACCGCAATGCCAAGGCCTGCTGACGCCCAGACAATTGCCGCCGTCGTAAGACCAGATACTACTTCATTATTTCTTCGCAAAATAACTCCGGCACCTAGAAAACCTATACCGCTTACGATTTGAGCGGTAACACGCATAGGGTCTGACCGTAAATCACCCGCAAAATCGTTGTAGTAAAGGGATGAGTCGATTCCAACAATAGTAAGCAGGCAACTGGTTGTTGAAATAATCAAACAAGTCTTTAACCCAAGCGGTTTGCGCTTCACTTCTCTCTCTAAGCCAAGTGTTAGACCGAGCAACGCTGAAATGATGAGCTTAATGATATCTCCGTGAACCATATTTCTCCTTTCTCGAGGCAACTTACATATAACCAAACAAACCGTCTCTTCCTTGGTCGGGTTTAATCTTATCTTTGATTTTATGTATTGCCTACCATAATACTTTATCTGTTCGTTATTCGACACAAATCGATGATTTAGCGAAATTCGGTATAATATGAAGAATAGACAAAGCAACAGACCAGAGGAGCCGACGGTTTAAATGGAACAATTCCAAGCATTTGTTGTAGATAAAACAGATGAAGTTATCCAGGTGGGCGTAAAAAATCTTTCTCTTTCTGATTTACCGAAAGGTGACGTAACCATTCGAGTTGCCTATTCAAGCGTAAATTATAAAGACGGTCTCGCGTCCATTCCAAACGGAAACATCGTAAAATCTTACCCA
>JAKADF010000045.1 GCA_021820805.1 Bacillota bacterium | reverse complement strand
TTTCAATAAGGGAGTCACAAAGCCTTCGAATCAAGCACACACTCACTTCACTTTGATTTGAGGAAGATAATGGGTGTAACCAATTTGGGATTTGATTAGTCTATCTTTATGTCAACTTAAATTCAGGGGGGTTGAACTTCATGAAGAAACCAATTCAGAAACAGAGACTTTTCGTGATCACGTTGTGCGTACTTTCCGCCTTTCCCGTGACTGCTTACGTCAATATACAAGTGCACAATCAGGGAGCTTTCCTCAATGGTATAATTTTCTTGCAGCTTGATTATTTCCTGCATTAAGTAATGGAGAAGAATAATTGGCGAAAACCTATGCTTTAGTGTTCTTGGAAGGATGTTGACTGTCCTCATGAAAAATAAATTTGCAAAATATATAAATAGTTTTTTGGCTCTATTCTTGTTGATGCTTAGTGGATGCGGAAACTCATTTGTATCAAACTCATCGGTTGGTAAAAAGTCGACACTTACAGGAAATGAGACTGCTATTAACAATACGACAGATAATCCACAACCACAAACAAACCCACTGTTTCAAACAATCCTGACATTGCCGAATGGTGAAGTCGTTGAGCCGAACCGCCCTGTTCGTTGGAAAGACTTATCCATCCAACTTCTCGTAACAAGATTGCCTCATCTCAAGGCTGATGGATACAAAGAAGTAGTTGGTAATCATTCGACAATCATCAGCCACAAAACTATTTCGACTTCGGCTGGTAAGGCTACTCTTGTACTTAATGAAAGAACTCCACCAGCCGCCTCTCAATCGACTTCCCCGACTTACGAATATTGGGTCATTTTTTACGGGGGTGAGTATGCATATGCTGTTGATGCAATCATAATCGGTAATCGTGATCGTGCAAAAAGTGAGATCATGGAACTATTGAATCACTGGAAGGTTCCAGAGGTGCTTAATAGCCAGCATATGTGGGGTGAAACATCTGGGACTTCCATATACAAACCAGGAATCACAAAAGTGGTCACTCCGCTCGTACCAGCAAACTATCTAGCTAGCGTTTTGCCTCAGAAGGGGATCACGAAAATTGTTGCGAGTTCAGGCAGTGGAACGGTTAAGTATGGACAATCGTGGACTATCGATTCGACATATTCTACGTCACGGATAAATATAAGTGGTGTGAATTATTCAGTACCCAAGGGATATCAAAACATGCAATTGTTTGTTCTGCCAATCGATAACGGAATCGTTTGGGCACCAACCAATCATCGAAACTTTGATATGCGACATCCAGATCTAACAGGATACACAACAATCTATTTTACTCCGTACCATTCATCAGATGGTTCTCTTTCTGATGGATCGGTTGTTATCGCAAAACTTCCACATGAATGGATTGGATTTGATGGTCCTGTTATCGGATCCGCCTGGACAGGATGGCTGCCGAGTAATGATGTCGTGATGCCTAAGGTACAGAGCGAGGTTGTCAGACAGTTGAGCTTAAGTACTAATAACACAGTGAAATCGGATACCAAGTATACGAGCCAATTTTCGCCAAACTGGCCATCTCTCTTTATGAAAGAGGTGCCCCAAAATCCATCTGGAAAGGCGAATTATTCAGCAGATGTAGGGAGTCTAATACGCACTGAAGGTGGATTTATTCTTCAAGTTGGATTTATGGATGCTTTGAAAAGCGGGCGGAATTCAGGTATGGAGGGTCAAGGGGCGTATTACTACTGGTCTGAACACTCGAATAAATGGACTCCTCTTACTCAACTTTATATGGTTCAGACAATAACGGGAAACTTAAGTGTGGGCAGCGGAGCTGCATACTGGGAGGAAACTGTTCCCGATGGAACTGGAAATAACAATCTTCTGGATGTTGCACAGATGTACTATGATCCTGCCACGAATAGTATGAAGTCCGTTTGGTTAGGAAATTGGTACTTTGGTGGTTCTATTGTGGATGGAAGGTCTTGGGTTACTGTTCTAGCAAACGATGAAAAGACTGCAGGAACAGAACCGTTATGGACGGTGTACACGCCGTAAAAATTACCTAGATGTGATGTGATTGACCCGTAAATTGTCCACTTTCTTGGCAGGAACTATTCTTGGGTTACCGGCGTTGTGGTGGACAGTCCGAGTGTAAAGAATATCGTGATAACCTTCTCGAACGGATGCTTATTTGAAGCATATGATTGGTGTTTCAAATCATGGAGAAATTATAAGCAATCAATCTTGATAATGCGAACCCATTTTAGCTATCAATGTAAAACAAAGAAACGAAATATTGAGGTGAATTCACTTCATTTGTTGGGTTCTATCGAAAAAATTAAGGCAAGAGAGGAAGGTGAATATGAGGATCCAATCTTGGAAGAAAAATATGATATTTACGAGCGCAATCTTTGCTGCATTTTTCTTGTATGGTTGTAGTACTCATCCCGTTCAAAAAGAGACGACCGCTCCAGTTTCTAAGGTGCAGAATCCCCCGTATGATTACACACCTCTTATGGGATTCCAGCCGTTATTGCCTAGTCAGAAATTTACGTTAAAGCAAATAGATTCTTACGTATTTAAATTTGTAAATCCTCCATGGGGCAAAGTCAATCCACAAGTGATTGAGACATGGGGAAACGATACTGCTTATGACGCCACTTACCTTGCACCAGATGGCTCGGGGAAGTCCTTCACAATTATGGAGACTAAAATTGACACGAATACGCCTCCAAAGATCGGAACTCCTTGGCAAACCTATCAGAAAAACGGCAAAACACTTTATAAAAATAACGTTCCGGGATACGGTACTGGGGTCGCCATGATTGACAAAGGTGTCTTTTATCTTGTCTCAAGTGATATCTCAAATAATAACGGGTTCAATATAACTCAATTAGAACATATTCTTCAAAGTCTCAGCGAACCAGTAAAGATTGCACCAGATATGATAAACACGCAGACATATGGGGTTGCCAAAGCACCAACCGCTGTCCCATTTACTGCATTTATTCCGAAGTACATTCCATTTAAGTGGGATACGCAAACAGCTGCAGGTGTATCAGTAAAAGAATTTAGAGGAAATAAAAAGCAAGATGAGGGACGACTTACTTTGACATACATGCAAGGCAATACGCGATTAAAGGTAATTGAAAGTATTGGCATGAAATATGTCAATCCCAACATCGCGAAGGCGCAAAATGGGGTCAATCTTGTTTTAAATGGTGGAGAAAAAGCCGTTTATATTGATGGTGGTAATGCTGTCTCGCTCGTCGATGGTAGCAGTTCGAATCGCAGGGCCATAACCTGGACTTCTAAAAGCGGAGTCAACATGATAGTAATTGGTTCCATTGATCTTACAAAAAATGACCTTGTTAAGGTTGCCAACTCTCTCTCGTGACGGGATTGTAGGCGTGAAAAGTAGTTCGAGGTATGGAGTATGCGTTAGTAAAAATTTATCAAGTTCAGGGGAAAGTACATGAATCGATTCCGTGTTATCACGATAGGGATTTTGGCTTTATCATTATTTGCGAATGGATGGCTTGGTGTTCGCTTATATAGGAATTCGAAAGTGCTCCAAATGGAAACTGCATCATATAGCAGTTTTAAATTGTCTCTGAATGAAGCAATGGAAGAAATCGATTCTGCTATAAAGGACCAGCCAGGTTCTAAGATACAACAAACCCATATTGTTTCGGCGAATATGAACATAAATCGTGCTATGGGGCTGATTTTGGGATTGCGAACGGATTTAGCTAAAGAAGGTATAGATATTTACCCTATTTATATTGCCTTAGCACAATCAGAAAGCCCTGTTCCGTCTGAAGCTAGTGTTCCGAAGGGTAAGTTGCAAAGCACATTAATTGCAAACAGCAAAACTTTGCATGAGTTGCACTCTGCCCTCAATCCAGCATCGTTTACAAATATGGATCTTAATAAATTGCGTAGTGCCGTCAAAGGACTAGATGAGGAGTATCCTGGATATCCGTCATATTCTTCACTGCAATAAATTTTCTATAATGGGAGGGTTTTAAATGTCCAAACGTGGAGTGGGTGCTGTCTTCTGTCTTATCTCTGCAATTTTGTACTCAGCAAGATTTATCTCTGCCGCTTCGTATTATTCAGGAACATCCGGTCCTTGGAGTTCTGAGCAATTTCAGACATTTCTCAGCTATGTAGGACCACCATGGGGAATGATTTGGCTATCTTTTCTGATTGGAGTCGCGTACCTGTTGTGGGGAGAAATCGAGGATTACAGGCGTAAATAAAATTGAACTGGGAGTAGAAAAATTGACCATTGTAGGATAAAGGGGGGATTTTCAATAATGATTACTCCATCTTCGCATGGATATGTAATGGGGTGGGGCACATTGATGCTAATAAATGCAAATATCGCCCAATGCAAAAATAGAAGTGGTTTGAACTGGTTCTTTATCTCGCTCTTTATAGGCCCTCTAGCAACTTTGCTATTAGCAATTTTGGATAAGCCGACTTCATGATGGCGGGATTTATGGTGAATTAATAGAGGAGTTGCGATGTTGAATAAGCGAAGTAAATCACTTGTATGGATAAGCTTAGGTGTCCTCATAGTTTCTCTATTTTTGAATTGTTATGTTTATGGATCACGCTATGACGAGTCTTTTGGGGCACCAAATTCCGGGTCAACCACTACTTTCCGATGCTGAAAAACTGCATTATGAACATGTTATTAATGTTTTTGAAGATGAATTTAAACCTTATAGTAATACAAACTTTGGCTCAATCGATAATCGAAAACTTCAACAAGCAGTAGCACAAGTATATCAAGCTATGACAGCTCAAGAACGGCAACAATATTGAATTATTGCCAAAAACCGCTGCATCGCTATCATTGGGTGAAATGTCCATTTATCTTTGAACTCCTAGAATTAATTTTAGGGTAGTGTTTCCTAAGGTGAGACATGTCTATCTTGACGACAGTCAACATATGGCTTAATATTAAGTTGAACTTAGTAAGTTGATCATAGTAGTCTGGGGGAACTCACATGAGACAAAATACTTTAGGAAGGTTTTCGGATGCATCGTTCCTTATTCTTTCTAGCTTAGCGAATGGACCGAAACATGGATACGCCATGATGGAAGACATTCTAGCGTTTAGCGGCACTCAACTGGAGCCAGGAACCCTTTATGGTGCAATCACGCGCTTGGAGAAACAGGGGTGGATAGAAGCGCTCCCGACGGAGGAAAGGCGGCAGCCATACCGTATTACCGGTGAAGGTGTAACTGCCCTTCGTAGACAAGTTGCAACATTGGAACAAGTCGCTTCGGTTGGGAAAAAACGATTGGCATCTTTGGAGGGATTCTAATGCGCTGGTTACTGCGACTTTATCCGCGAGCGTGGCGGGAGAGATATGAAGGAGAAATGTTAGCAATACTAGAACAACACAGGATTACACCTGCGACAGTGGTTGATTTATTGATTGGGGCTTTAGACGCAAATTTGAATTATGACGGGCTTACAGAAGGAGTGACCTATATGGTGAATCGGCTTCGCACTGGGGTTATGATGATATTTTGTGCCTTCATGTTGTTTGGAGTCGGATGGAGCATGCTCCAACGGTTGACCGATCCACTTACCCAATTTAACGCAGCGGCAATCTTTCACCCTGAGTTCAGGGTTCTTTTCGATGCGAATTTTATTGCAGGATGCCTCTCATTTTTGGCTTTTTTGATTGGAGGCTTACCCGTATTCGTTATCTCTTTGAGACTTGCCGTAAAGCATAAACAAAAAAATGTGTTAATGCCTTTTGGAGTTGCGTTATCGTGCTTAATTATAAGCATAATTTCTACGATAATATTGGCAAATTGGCATCATATAGGGTTTGCGATGACGCACATTTATTTGTTCTTCGGCGGATACATCGTATTGTTTGCTATGATGTTGATTGTTGGTACAGTTTCTGTTTCTCTCATGATTACTAGGACAGACTTCCAACTTTCAGAGCTCAAGTATGTATTCGCACCTGAAGTTGTGATCTTGTTTGGAATGATAGTATCACTTGTAATGTCAACAATACTCATCATCATAATCACTGCTTATGCACCACAATTGTTGACCACTCAAGACGTGGGCAGCCCCATGTTCATTACGGGTATTCTCCTTATGGCTCTCGGAGCAATCTTTGGGATAATGGGAATGAAACGTGGTTTGGTTATTCATGTCAAATGACAACTAGCAGATTACCTTCATGTCAATAAGACAGTCTCCTTCGGCGGTAAGTCGTCAAGGGTGCTGTCTAATCGTCATTCAATTGGGTTAACATCCCTTCTAAATCATGTGGCTAATTATGAAAAAGTCATATACTCAAAATTTATTCCCCAACCAATATAAAATCTGTATAATCATCTGTTTTTTATACAGGAGTGGACGTAGAACGATTCGCATTCGCTTCATTTTGATGCAACTTGTCTTCTTTGATTTTTAAAGTGAAATTTTAATTTTAGTGTGATTAATTCATCATTTAAACGTCTAATTATTGTACCGAGTTGCGGGTGGTGAGGTTATAAGTGGGTTTAGAAGCCGAAAAGCTTGAAGAAATTAGAAGTGTGTATGAATTATACCGTAACGATATATACCGATTTGCTCGTTACACCCTTGGAGACGAGTCTAGTGCCTATGATGTTGTACAAGAAGTGTTTATGCGTGCAATTCGTTCGTGGGAAAGTTTTCGACATGATGCTGGGGCAAAGACTTGGCTTTTGAGAATTGCTCGGAATTATATATATGACTCATTTCGTAAACAAAAGAGATGGGAGAAGTTTCTAGCGGACTATACTCCTTTAAATGAAACAAACGATATGCAATCTGTAGAAACGGCTATGATGCTTGAGGAATCACTCTCAAATTTAAAGGACAGCTATCGGCAAGTTTTTGTGCTTCGGCACATCGATAATCTGTCAATTCAAGAAACTGCAAGTGTACTTGGATGGTCAGAAGGGAAAGTGCGCACCACAGACTATAGAGCAATTGCCAGGCTTCGAGAACTATTGGGAGAGAGCCGCAAGGGAGTGAATTTATAACGTGTCAGGATACGAGAAGGATCCCATTGATATGTTTTCGCAACTGGCTGAAGTGAAGATGACCGAGGAGAAGAGTGAAGAAATTTGGAGTTATCTTGAAAGAAATTCCTTGAATAGTGATTTATCTGCACCGCATCGCAAACGCAGATTTAATCGTTTTGGACCTATTGGCGCTGTTAGTGTGGCTTTACTTTTATTCATCGGGGGACTTTCTACAGCGAGACATCGATTTCCGCAACTAGGACACACTTCCGCTTCATCGACAACCTCATCTTCATCAGCAACCACCGCTTCTGCGTCAGCATCGGGATCCGCATCTGAGCAAGCGTCGCAAGTTGCTAATCAACCAACTCTTCTACCTTTTGAAGTGGTGACTGCTAACTGGAGACTAGTCGTTTTTAGAACTTTGTTATTACAAGGATCTTATTACGATGTTCAATTGTATTACGCAGGTAAGAAACCGATATCACTAAGTAAATTGAATATTTCATGGAATGGAATCAGGACTCAACCTGGCACAGCATCACCAATACAGCCTGGAACGTTAGTATCTGGGTTTATTGCGGTTCCATTCAAAAATGGATTTGCAGATATTTCACCATTTAAAGTTTCTTGGGCACAGGATGGCCACAATTACAGCGAAACGTTGACATTGTCCAGTGGAGCTAAACATGATTTGCAAGTAAAGAACTATCACGAATATTTTGGTCAGGACGCTAAGTGGAGTGTGTCTTATGCTTATGAAACGTTGGTTGGGCCAGGCCTTCAAAATCCGTATGGTCAGCTTGTCTTCAAATATAACGGGAAGAAAATCGGTCAAGAACTTTTCTATACCATTGAATCTGGAGCGGGTACACAACAGCTGAAATACATGAATCCGCAAGGAAATGTGATTCGGTTAAATGTCGATCCGACTGAAAAAGGATATGATACTACAGAGTCTCAAGTTAAAGTTACGATTCAGTGGGATGGAGGCAAAGATACCTTATTTCTAGCGAAGAGGAAGTAATGGACGGGGCGTTGCTATCGACAGGAAATGAGGTTGCTTCGTGAATTAAGACTGTTTGAGAGTCAGGCGTCGTCAATGATGCGAAGCAACCTCTGTATTTTAACTCTTCACTTTGTTCTTTCTAATTCTTTTTTCGATGGCTTTCTTTTCTTCTCTCCACCATAAAGAACTTTCATGTTCTTCGAGAACATCTTCAATTTCATTCTTTGTTGAAACTGCATGCGGTGAACCACGAAGTGGGTTACCCGTCGTTACTTTTACAAATATGCTCAAGACTACTGTCCCAATAACACAGGATAAAATCATGTAATAAGCTGGCATAGTACCTTCGAATGACGCTAAGAAGACTACAAGTATCATTAACCCAAAGAAGACTGCTGTATTGCTGCCGCTATCAATAAGCCAAAATGCAGGAATCGAGAAGACGATGAGTCCAACTAACCCGATTTGGACGATCTGCTTTCTTCCAATTCGATCACCAGCACACCCCATCGTGATCACAATAGGAATCATAATAAACATGACAATTAAAATAAACAAGAGACCCTTTGTAGTACCATAGCCGAGTACAGCACTTAAATGAGAAGGCATGTAGGACAAAATTGTGTAATCGATAACATTATAAAAGAAGACCAAGATCATTCCGGCGATTAAAGGGCGGCGGTGATAAACGAGAATTTCTTTCATTAATATGTGCTTACGTTCTGCACGAGCTTCTTCCATTTTTTCTCGTTATATCAAGGATTGTCTGACTTTTATAGAACTTTAGCATGCTAAATTATATATACTTTCGCAAATATGGAAATAATTTATGTATAGGGTGTGAATGACTAGACCCAATTTGTTGCGAATTCGTTCATTAAGGAGGAAACTATTTATGAAATCCATAAAGCCACGAAACGCCAAAAAATCAGGCGTGGACTGGGAAATCTCCGAATGAACTCGAACGCTCGTCAAGCATTACGCCGAATGCACACAGTACACGGAAAGCGATGTTGTCAACCACTTCCTCACCAATATATTAGATGACAAAGAGTTTCTTGACTTAATTATTAAGAAATGTAACAACAAACGCATTCTCGCCCAACTCGACTTTCTAATAGTGGAAAGCAAGATTGGCTAACCTAAAACGCTTAGCTGAGCACGAAAATTTGATTTAAAGGGCATCATCTATTTCAAATGAATTATAATTTAGAAATCAAATATTTTATGGATACATTTGGTAAGGATAGAGAGAAGGGAATAGTTCTACATGAGTGTTAAAATTAGTCACATTCACCATATAGGACATGTTGTGGAAGACATGAATAACGCATTAAATTTATATCGAAAATTAGGATTTACATGCCCGCCACCATCCTATGGAACACTGTCCGAAAAGAATGGAGAACCTCCAAAACCCATTGGTGCTGCAAACACACATGTAACATTTTTACGTAACTTTGTTGAGATTGCTACTGTTGTTGAAGACGGAAAGCCGATTCCAGACGACGCCAAATTGCTTCCTCTTCAAGTTCCTGCTGGGATGCTTGACAAAGTTCTTAAAAACATTAAAAACACCGTTGAGAAGCTTTCAAAATGTCTTTTGCGATATGAAGGAACGCATATTTTGTGTTTTCTTTCGCCAGATGTAGAAGTTTCTGCAAAACAGTTCGACAAGGATAAAGTTGGGCACAGTGGTGTGAATCTTGTGAGCCGACCCATCGAAACAACCGATGGGGTAAAGGTCGTACCACTCCGCGTTGTTGAGATTGATAGGGAAGACGTTCCTGAAGGTCGACTTGCGATTGCAGATAATCCACCGATAGAAGTCTTACACGCACAAACCCACATGGATCATCCTAATGGTGCCATTGAGCTCGTAGAAGTTATCCTTTGCGTTACTGACAGTGAACTCGATAACTTCACCAGCCGTTATCAACGTTATTTAGATTGTTCTGCACAGAAAGATGGCACTACACGCTTTTTTGTACTAGATAGGTCACGCGTCACAATTATTCCCGAAACTTCGCTAGATCGTGTCTTGCCTGGAGAAAAGATGGACGTCTTACCTGGCTTTGTTGGGTACGCGGTTACAGTGAAAGACCTTAAAATAACTCAGAAATACCTTGAAGAAAAAGACGTTTCATTGAGGGGAACACCAGCTGGTGATATTTTTGTACCAGCTTCCTCAGCACTAGGTACTGCAATCGTCTTTAGGCAAAGTAACAAGTAATGTAGTTAGAAAAAAATCGTGGCGCCATCCGTGCCACGATTTTTGTGTCATTAATATGTGATTTTTCTCTCCAAATGGCACGTGATTTGCATCATAAACGGTTTGTGTTTGCATGGGATATTTGTTTTTTTCTCCTCCAAAACGGAACGTCTTACAATGAATGTGCCAACTTCAAGCCCGCTCGACATTATCCCTCGTGTCTTATCGGGGGTTGATTCTGCAATAAAAGTCATTGCACCGGCATATTCGCCGCCAGTTGAAAAACCTTGAACCAAACGAACCAATAAAAGCAAAAGCGGCGCTGTTATGCCAATCGTTCTATATCCAGGAATAAACCCTATGCTGAGCGTAGCTAGTGCCATCAGTAACAATGTAAAAGTTAGGATTTTCTTTCGTCCAATTGTGTTGATCCGGCGAATTCAGGGAAGAAAACTTTCTAGATTGTTGCTGCAAAGTAAGAATAGATGCCAAAATCAAACCATTCCATTGCATTGCCGACTGCGGTACCAATGACTGCCTATCTTGCGACGCCAATATCTACGACTGTTATATCAGCCTTGCGCAATTTCTTTTTTAACCGCATCTAACTCCTCCATTCTCCGAATAGAGTTTGCTAATCATTCTCTTCCCATTCAAATCATAGGAAAAACAAGGAGCTTTTTGGGATTGAGTCAATACATAACATGGATTAGTATTGGGTTGATTTGTTCGTTAACTTTATCTTTGCAGGGGTATTCTCGGCATTCTTAGCACAGAGTGGGGGATTGATCTGGATAAGATATCGTAATTCGTATGCTTAAACCGCTCGAACATTGGGTCCGAATAGAAACATAATAGTCTAAACGTACTATTACTTTTGGGGTCTTAATGAACCATTTTCAAGTATCCCTAATTACCATAGCATAGGTATGAAATGGAGAGCTGGGCATCCAAATGAGTTAGGGTGAATTATAGTGCATAATTACATAGATATTGTAGAATATCTACGAAATAGGATGATACAGACAGTGGAAACATGTGGTGACTTAACGAGCCCTGATGTAGTCGTCCTTAGTCAGCGCCTCGATTTATTTATTCTTCAAACACTGAAGCAAGGATTAGCGTACGTTTAGGGTTATATTCTTCCTACATTGAGAATATTTTAGCCTGATTTATAGGATTTTTCGATTTAATCAGTCCCCGCTAAAGATTGCCATTATAAAGATTACCATTGTAACCGGAAGAACCGATTGACGAATTTTTACCTTATGTTTTCAGCACTTCGTGATTATAAATTGAAATAAACATGTTTAATAAGTACTGCCAAAGTGTGCTCTAGGTTCATTTTCAGTGGCTTTACACATTGGCTTAATATGTAGAATGGCATGTTTTCGTCGGAAATTGTCGAAATTTGGCGCTGGGATAGGCTAATCATGATAAAAATGGATAGTAAGTTGGTACAGGGGTTTTGAATTGAACGAATGTAAATCATTCTGCACTCATTTTAAATTTTGTTTTTTACTACCCGCTGATTATGAGCATTGTTTAGATTGAATCTGCCATAATCTTTTATTTACGCAGAGAGGACTTCCTCCATAATCAATTTTTCTGAATTCCCTTTGGTTACGATTACGATTCTTATCCCTTGCTTTAATGAACAAGAAACAATCATAGACACGATTCATGAATTAAATACACTTAATTATTCTCACTATGAAATTGTAGTTATCAATGATGGAAGTAAAGATCGATCATTGAATGATTTGTATGTGCTTGTAGAAATGTGTGAGAAAGTACGTGTGATTAATTTAAAAAAGAATCTTGGCAAAGCAAATGCGTTGAAATGCGGTCTTATGGCATCGCTTGGGGACATTATTGTTACGCTTGATTCCGATGTGCTTAGGATGCCCGATCACATTAGCTGCCACAACGGGCCCTAATCCCAAGGCGGCTCTGGATGCCCGAGCACCTTAACTGCCACAACGGGCCCTAATCCCCAATCGACCCCGGATGCCCGAGCACCTTAACTACCACAAAGTGC
>JAKADF010000044.1 GCA_021820805.1 Bacillota bacterium | reverse complement strand
TACGGCATTTTCCGGGAATTGAGGCAATCCAAAACGAACCTTTTGTCGGTTTCAGCCGCGAAACAGCTCCATTCCGACGCAGGGTCGCAAATTTACTTGCCAAGGAACATGTTTTTCCACACATATGCATGGAACTTGACAGTATCGATGGAATCAAAGCAATGGTTGCTCATGGACTTGGTGTATCATTCTTGCCAAGGCGAACACTTCACGATGCAAAATCAAAAGGCTACGTCGCAATACCAGTACAAAGTCCGGGTTGGGTTCGCCCTACGCTGCTTGCATACCCTGACAGCATAGAAGAAAAACCACTGACTCAGCAATTTATCCAAATTGTAAAGTCCTATTATGATAGTCTGGATACCTATTATTGAAAGGACCATGAACTTGAGACAACCAATGTCAAAAGACGAACGGCATGCACATATCATAAGCACCGCCAAATCACTTTTTGGGCAATATGGATATGACCATGTCACAATTGCTGATGTTATTAATGCCAGCAATATAGCACGCGGTACATTTTACTTACACTTTAATTCTCTTGAATCACTCCTCACGGCACTCTTCGACCAGGTTGTTGATGAGACATGGCGAAGAATTGCTCCGATTTTAAATGATTTATCTATACCGTTTCAAACATGCACAATTGAAGTTGTTCGTGCGGTTTTCAGAATGTTCTATGACGATCCGTCGATGGCAATGGTTTTTCATTCCGGAGGCGGACGGGCTTTTGTTGAACGAAAACAAGAAGCAATGTTCAACAAACTGGGTGCCCTGCTTCAAGACGCACTGAAACGGCGTCATGGAACGAATTTAGACCATATTGAGTGGACGGTTGCAATGTTGATTACACTTGTTGGCAATATGCCAGGATATGCAACTTTATACGTAAAAGCGTCAGAAAAAGCTGCATTTGAAGAAAAACTAATTGATTTTGTCTTGGCGGGGCTGCGTGACCACTTATCTCCGATTATTGATTTATAAAGTTTGATTGTATTTTTAGTTCAATAAAGATGAACGTGCTAGGCAAGTGAAGTAACTTTTAAATGGCTCCCCTCTTGCCCTGCTGCCTTTACAAATAAAAATGGATGAATGCACCGTTCTGGCACATTCACCCTACCTAAACAAAAAATTAACCCAGCAACTCCTTTGCAACAGCTAGCACGTGTGAAGCAGTAAATCCATATTCCTTCAACACGATATCCCCAGGTGCAGACGCGCCGAATTTTTCAATGCCTATGACGCGTCCTTCGAGTCCGACATATTTGTACCAAGGCATTGGATGAGCCATCTCCACAGCAAGTCGCTTTCTGAGCCCTGCTGGCAAAACAGATTCACGATATGCGGCGTCTTGGCTGTTGAAAATCTCCATGCATGGGAAATTGACAACCCGTACAGCCACATTTTCCTTCGCCAACTGTTTCGCAGCCTCAAGAGCCAACTGGACTTCGGAGCCGGCGGCTAAGATTGCAAGATCCATTCCGGCTCCTGATTGATACAACACATAACCGCCTTTAGAGAAATCAGCAGCATGTTCTTTGACCTCGGGCAGGATTGGAAGCTTTTGACGAGTGAGCGCAAGAGCATTTGGCGCATCACGGTGGGTTAGTGCAAACCATACGGCTTGACCTGTTTCTGTGGCATCAGCTGGACGGAAAACTCTTAGACCTGGTATTACACGAAGGGACGCCAATTGTTCGACTGGCTCGTGTGTAGGTCCGTCTTCGCCAACAGCAATGCTGTCGTGTGTGAATATATACAAAACAGGTTGCTTCATAAGCGCAGCAAGACGAATAGCTGGCCGCAGATAATCGCAGAAGACAAGGAACGTACCGGCAAAGGAAATAATGCCTCCATGCAGCGAGAGACCGTTCAGCATCGCGCCCATCGCGTGTTCGCGAACACCATAAAAAACATTTGCCCCGCCGTATGCCCCTTTCTCAAAATTTCCTGCATCCTTCAGAAGTGTCTTGTTCGATCCCGATAAATCAGCGGATCCGCCAAGTAAAGTCGGAATTTGGGAAGCAATAGCATTAATAATTTTGCCAAATGCATCCCTGGTTGCAGTCGGGCTGTCAAAAGCAGGGATAGTTTGTTCTACTTCTTTTCGAACCTTACCAGAAAGTGCCTCATTAAATATAGCGGCCTCACTGGCATATTCCGAACTGAATTGTTCGAGAAGCTTGTTCCAATTTGCTTCATAATCTTGACCCGCTTTTTCAACCTTTGCAAAGAGAGCACGAACTTCATCTGGAACAGTAAATGGTTCTTCGGTCCATCCATAAGTTTCTTTTGCTTTTTTTGTTTCCTCAGGACCGAGTGGGGACCCATGGGCAGCACTCTTACCCTGTTTTCCAGGTGAACCATAACCAATAATTGTCTTAACTTCAATAATGGTGGGTCCATTTGTAAAAGACCTTGCTTTATGGATGGCTGCTTCAATTGCATCCATGTCATTTCCGTCTTCAACCGTTAACACGTTCCATCCATAAGCTTCATATCGTTTTGCCACATTTTCTGTAAATGAAAGGTTCGTTGGGCCGTCGAGGGAAATTTTATTAGAGTCGTATAACACAATTAGTTTGTTTAGCCCAAGGTGGCCAGCGAGCGAGCTTGCTTCGGAAGAAATACCTTCCATCAAATCTCCGTCACCAACAAGAACATATGTATAGTGGTCGACAAGATTATACTGGCCTTTGTTAAATTTTGAAGCTAAAAACCGTTCTGCAATCGCCATGCCGATTGCTGTAGCGATACCTTGGCCGAGCGGACCAGTCGTTGTATCGACGCCAGGAGTATGACCATATTCCGGGTGTCCTGGCGTCTTGGAGCCCCACTGCCGAAAGGATTTCAAATCGTCAATTGAAACATCGTACCCTGTTAAGTGTAAAAGGCTGTATAACAGCATAGAGCCATGGCCAGCAGATAATATAAACCGATCTCGATTGAACCACTTTGGGTTTTTCGGGTTATACTTCATAAATCGGCTCCAGAGCACATATGCCATTGGAGCAGAGCCCATAGGCAACCCAGGATGGCCTGAATTCGCCTTTTCAATCGCATCAATCGATAATGTCCTGATTGTTTGGACAGCTAACTTATCTTCTTTTGTATACGCCATATCCCCACTCCTTTGTGTGGTATAACATCAATTCATTCCGTATGATACCACCAAGAAGCAGTCAATAAAACGTTAACCATATATCTGTAAAATTACCGAAATATCCATAAGGTAAATATCGCACACACAATCAGTATCAATTGTGCAAAATAATCCCATCCATGTACCGAAACCTTTCGATAATAGGTTCTTCCTTTTCCAGTTGCAGCCGGCCGACCAATGAACCCTCTGGCTTCCATTGCAATAGCTACCCTTTCACTCATCCGGATAGCTTGACTTAAGAGAGGTAGAGAATAAATAACAGGCCGAAATACAGCGAGTTTCGCATCTTTCCCTCGCAACTGTCTGGCTTGACGAAGTTTTGTCCATTCCGACTTAAAAAGCGGGACAACCCGCAGGCCTGCAAGAGTACCATATGCAAATTTAGGAGGTATGTGAAAATCTTTTGCTAAGCTTACCATCAGGTCGGACATGTCAATATTCCATATATAAAAGATACCAAACAGCACGGATGACAGCATACGCAAAGCAAGAATGACGCCTTGATTTAACCCATACAAGCTTAGGTTCATCCATAAAAAATGAACGCTTTTATCTCCTGCGGGGATAGCTGCATTCGCAGCAAACGACCAAATGTAGATGATATAAAACGCGACAAAAGGTGATACGAGTTTTCCAATTTTCCATGGGGACATGAACCCTAGCCCCATCATTACAACAATCGAGTACACAATACACGCAAGTGACTGAGTAAGTGTGTTTGCTTGTAACATAATTCCTGTGATTACAAGCAAGCCGATTAATAAAAGGCCTGGATGGAGCAGCTTAACAGGTGGAACAAAATGATGCTTATAGCTGCT
This sequence comes from Bacillota bacterium, assembly GCA_021820805.1. Next base: position 8,428 of record JAKADF010000044.1, on the reverse strand, counting down.
GGATTTTGTGTCACGTAAGACCATTAAATCTTCCAAGTCTGCCTTATCAAAGCTCTCTCTACGCAACCCTTCTGTACCACAATTTTGGGACGGCGAAACCGCTTCGATTAAATGAGCCGAAGCCATTAAGTCCACATCTTTCTGCAATTCTTCAAATGACCCTTCAAAACGGATTTTGCCTGCAATGACTACAACAACCTTAGTTGCATAAAACCTTGCTAAATCTATATCATGAGTCGTCATGACAACTGTTTTACCCTTTTCATTCAACTGCCAAAGCTGTTCCATGATGGCTTCTTTTGTTGAAGCATCCTGACCAAATGTCGGCTCATCTAAGAAAAAGATATCATGTTCATCGCGTAACATTGCAGCAACAGAAAGCCTTCGTTTTTGACCTTGACTCAAGGAAAAAGGCGACTGCATTTCCGTTCCGGAGAGACCAAACTGGGCTAACAAACAAGCGACTTCTGGAGGAAAGTCATTACCTGCCCTTCGATTTGCTAATTCATCACCGACTCGCTCATATATAAACTGAAATTCTGGGTTTTGAAAACAATAGGCTATACGGTTTAAGCGCTCTTGTTTGTTTAAATCCCTTGTACTTTTTCCAAACAAAGATGCACTCCCGCTTTTCGGCTTAATAAGTCCAGCCAGCGTCTGCAATAGAGTTGATTTTCCAGCCCCGTTCGGACCGAGAACTGCAACAAACTCACCTTCTCGAATATCAAGCGAGATATCATTTAAAATTGTCTTTTTTGATAGCTCTACAGTCATATGTTCAAGACTACATGCAAGTGTCTCCTTAGAAACATGAGCCTTAGAAGAATGCGTTCTGGCCGGAAATGTGCCATTCCTGCTCTGTTCGCCAAGTGGGAGTTTCCATGGCTCAACAATTCCCTCAGCAACCATCCACGCCCACTCTTTTGTGACAACTTCCCTAGCTTTGCCTATTCTATGGATGCGTCCTTCTCTATTGAACAACACAATTTTATCCATGAATTGAATTAGTTCTTCGAATTTATGCTCAATAACAATCATCGTGTGTTTCATTTTCCGAAGGTTTGCGATTTGCTGAAATACTTGCCTGGTTGACAACGGATCTAAATTGGCCGTTGGCTCATCGAAAATGATTAGTTCGGGGTCAAGGGCGAGTGCAGAAGCAATAGCTAGTTTTTGCTTCATTCCGCCTGAAAAAGATGCGTGATTTGCTTGAAAGGGTACATCCAAATCCACATCTGCCAAGCTCTTTGCGATTCTTGCATCCATGTTTTCTTTTTGTAACGATACGTTTTCAAGCCCGAAAGCAATCTCATCTGCAACTGAGAGCATGCAAAATTGAGCTTCCGGATCTTGAAATACATATCCGATGCGCAAAGATTCGGACAAACTTTTTTTCCGCCATACGTTCCCTGTAATCTTTGCTTCAATAGACTGTGGAATGAGTCCGCCGCACAACATCGCAACCGTGCTTTTTCCACAGCCGCTCGGTCCTAGAAACAGGACAGACTCACCCTCGTTAAGCATAAAATTGATGTTCTGAACAATAGGCTTATCTACACCCTCGTAGCTGACAGATACGCCCTCGAGAGAAAGGAGCAGGGATTTTATCTCCTGCCCCTCGTCTACTCTTTCCAGTACCTTACCCTGTAAACGCTCAATCATTGTCTTACCGAGCGGGCACTGCGCCCGATTTCAAAATTGCGGACAACACCTGTTCGACTAAGCGCATCGCCCATCCACTTCGGTAAGAGACCTCCAAAAACAGCACCGCTGATGGCTGTAAAGAGTGCATACAGCAATACGACCAGCACGGAATATTTGTTTCCGCCGTACATGAAATACCACTGAATCGTAAAACCAATTCCAGCCAAAATACCAGACAACATTAAAACAGGAGTGTTATATCTGCGCCACGCAAAAAGCATAAATGCAACTTCTGCAAAAGCACCTTGAATCAAACCTGAATAAATACCGCCAACACCATATGGACCTGCCAGTGCAAACTCAATGATTGCGGCTACCACTTCCGCAATAAACGCAGCTCCCGGCCTGCGAATTATATAAGGAATAAGCCCTGCAGCAATCCACCATAGACCATTAATCAAACCTTGACCTGGAACCCACGTCATAGTGATAAATGGCGCGATCACATCCCAAAACCTAAATATTACACCACATACAACAGATAGAATCACCATAACGACAATATCACGCAATTTCCACATCTTTGACCATCCTCTCACCTGTTTTTAAAATGAATAATGGTGTAGAAAGGCGCCAAATGAAAAAGCACCCTTTTTCCGAAAATAGCTACGGAAAAGAGGTGCTGTCGATTACACGTTGGCACTTCCTCCCGCTGGTATTACCCAGATCGAGTTCGAAAGGGTTAGCACTTCGCTTCTCAGCCAAATCTGGCACCCCTAGCGCCTCTTCACCATATTAACTTTGCAAGTAGTTTATCACGAAACACCGTTAATCTTCAATCACTTAAATCTGAGCTCCCTCTTTTACATTCGAGGGTACACGTATCTTCTGTGTTTTCTGTCCAATAAAAATTGCAAAAAGAATAATAACACTTCCTGCGTAAAAATATGTAGGCGGGTGTGTGCCAATAATTAAGACTGACAATACAACCCCAAAAATCGGTTGCAAGTATAGAAACAACGCTGCGAATGAAACTTGAAACCTGTCTAATATCACTTGCCATAATAAATATGCAGCAGCCGTTGCACCAAGACACAAATATAAAAGTGCTGATGTTTGCGCCCTGTCCATATCTGATGGTGTTGGCGAACCTGCGATTACCCAAACTGGAATACTTGTCAAAAATCCCGCTAATAGTGTCGCTCCGGCACTAGCGGTCGGGGAAAGAAACGTCGTCAAGAGAGATGAGTATGTATTATATATTGCATAACAAATTACCGCTAACAAGAGAAGTATATCTCCCCAAAAATAACCCGGCGCACCAGGACGCGGCATACCAGCAATAATCCACGCACCTAACAGAGCCAGCAGAAATGCGAATATACGGCGGCTCGTTAATCTCTCGTGCAACATGATTGAAGCAGCAATAGCTGTAAAGAGTGGTTCCATAGCAATTGCAATTGCAGCCATGGCCGGTGTTGATGCAGCGAGACCAGAAGTTTCAAGCGTAATGGGAGCTGTAAATCCTACGGCACCTAGTATAAAGCAGAGAAGCACTGTACGGAGATTCCAATTTTTAAAACCCTCGCGTTTCAAAAATGGAAATAGGACAAGTGCACCAGTACCTAGCCGAACGACTGTAATAAGAAGCGGTGACATAGCCGATACTGCAATTGCCATGGCCGGAAAACTTCCCGCCCATATCAGATTTACACCAACAAGCATGCTGATGTAAGTCCCGCTTTGCCTTTTGTTCCCCATGCATCCTCCCGAAATTCGTGACTCTGACTATTTTGCACGTTCTTGAAGTATCGCCAGCACCTCATTTGGGGATATTTTACTAATCCTCCATAATGCAAGTAAATGATATAATAAATCGGCGCTTTCTTTTGCCAATTCTACATTACTATTTTCGAGAGCGAAAGCAGTATTTTTTGCAGCTATGATAACTTCAGTTGCTTCTTCCCCAACCTTTTTAGCAATCTTATCAACACCATGCTCAAATAAATAGGTTGTATACGATCCGTTCGGACGTTCAACATCTCGACACGCAATCACATCCCAAAGCCTTGTGAGGGTTTCCCAATCAAAACTTCCACTATCCGAACAGGATTCAACAGCTTGTCTCTCTTTTCTTTCTACAGGCTCATTTGGCATTGTCTCAACATTTTTCGCCGACGAATCATAATGAGTTACTGTACGGTAAAAACAAGATATCTCGCCTGTATGGCAAGCGGGGCCTTGTGGCTTGACTAAATACAATATTGTATCTCCGTCACAATCCATACGGACTTCAACAACTTTTTGAGTATTACCAGAGGTTGCCCCTTTTCGCCAATATTCTTCTCTGGAACGACTCCAAAACCATGCCTCGCCTGTTCCTAGCGTTCGTTTTAATGCTTCTCGATTCGCATAAGCAACCATCAAGACTTCCCCAGATTCAACAGACTGTACAACAACAGGAACCAGCCCCGTTGATTTATCATACCTTACTGCCTCAAGTTCGATTTGGGATTTGCTTACTCGGATATCCATCTCACCGGAATCCCCCTTTGCCTTAGGTGTGCCTTCACCTGCATGATTGACGTTTCGGCAAAGTGGAAGACACTAGCAGCTAGTGCCGCATCTGCGTTCCCGTCTGTAAGGATTTTTGCAAAGTGTTCCTTTTTCCCAGCACCGCCGCTCGCAATGACCGGTATATGGACAGCATCAGATACAGATTTTGTAAGAAGAACGTCGAATCCTTCCCGCGTCCCATCTTGGCGAAAACTTGTAAGCAGAATTTCTCCTGCACCAAGTGACTCTACCCGTTTCGCCCAATCAATTACATCCATCCCAGTACCAACTTTTCCGCCTTTAATCATAACTTCATATTCACCCATTGTTTCATTTAAATTCGCATCTATCGCGACCACAACACATTGGCTGCCAAACCTTCTTGCAGCTTCCTTGATTAGCTGCGGGTTACGGACAGCCCCGGTATTCATTGATACCTTGTCTGCTCCTGCTAAAAGTAAAGCTCTAACATCGTCGACGGAAGAAACCCCCCCGCCCACTGTAAGGGGAATATTAATTTTCGAGGCAACTTCTTCAACAACACGATACGTTGCAAGCCGCCCTTCTTCCGATGCGGATATATCAAGCAGGACTAACTCATCTGCTCCCTCATCAGAGTACTTAGCCGCAAGTTCTACTGGATCTCCTGCATCGCGGCGGTTTTCCAAAAAACCAACATGTTTCACCACTCGACCATCAAGGACATCGAAACACGGTACGATTCGTTTCGTCAGCATGATTTTTCCTCCTTGATTCTCAAAATGGCTTCCTTAAGGTTTAGTGTTCCATCATAAAGTGACCTGCCAACAATGGCACCTGCAAGCCCTTCCTTAAATGCCCTTAGGACATCTTCTAAATTGCGAATTCCACCTGATGCAATGACTGACAAGCCCGATGCAGTTTGAACTTGCTTTGCCAGTTCAAGATTGGCACCTGACAGCGTTCCATCTCTGTTTACATCTGTAACGAGTGCATGGCGAACACCATTCTGAAACAATGATGTGCCAATCCCCTCTAAAGTTATATCTGTTTGTTCTGTCCATCCCGAGACAGCAAGTTTTCCATCTCGCCCATCTAGACCTGCAACAATTGAATCCTGCCCGAAACGGGATACCGCGCCTTCCATCCATTCAATATTTGAAACGGCAGTGCCGATAATTACACGTGTTACACCAATTGAAAGCCATCTGTCTATCGCTTCATACGAGCGGATCCCGCCACCAACTTGTATCTTTCCGCCAGCTTCATGAGCACGAACGACAATCTCGGAAATTACCGATTCATTAACAGAATTCCCGGCTTTGGCGCCGTCCAGGTCTACCACATGGAGCCAGCTCGCGCCAGCTTGAAGCCACTGATTCGCAACTTCAAAAGGTGAATCACTATACGTTGTACTTGCCTCATAATCTCCTTTTAAAAGCCGAACACATTTTCCTTTTAGTACATCAATTGCAGGAAATAATGTAAACTCATTCTCGGTTGTCATAATGTCACCGCTTCCTGACCTTTCTGCCAGTCGTTGCAGATTGAGACAAAATTACGCAGGATTTTCTCGCCGACTTGCCCGCTTTTCTCTGGATGGAACTGTACACCAAATATCATGTCACGACCGATTACTGCCGGCACAGTCGTTCCCGCATATTTGGATGCTGCAAGCAAATGTTTTTCCTCCTGCAACACTGCATAATACGAGTGGACAAAGTATACATAGTCCCCTGGTGCGATTCCATGTAATAATGGGTGAGGTTGTACATACGTCAAATCATTCCAACCCATGTGCGGAACTTTTGCGTCTACTTGAAGCCGCACAATTTTTCCTGGTAAGAAGCCTAGTCCCATGTGTGACCCATTTTCTTCACTAAGAGAAAACAATAATTGCATACCTAGACAAATTCCAAACAGAGGTCTTCCTTCTTTAGCAACTTTTCGAACCACACTTAGAAGCCCAGCAGCTCGAAGCTGAAACATAGCATCACCGAAAGCCCCGACTCCAGGCAGAATTACACCTTTGATATCATTACGCTTTGCTGTAAGTTCATCCCATTCAGTGCTTTGTGATATCAGAGCAGAGTCAGAACCCGCTCTTTGCAGCCCACTTTGCACACTCGAAAGGTTTCCAATGCCTAAATCCAGAATTACAATCATTCCAGCACTCCCTTTGTGCTGAGTACTTGTACACCATTTTCGGTTACAGCTTCTTTGAGTGCAGCACCTGTCGCTTTAAACAACGCTTCAACCATATGGTGACTGTTTTCGCCGTATAAAATAGCCAGATGTAATGCGAGTCTTGCCTCATTCGCAAATGACTTAAAAAATTCGCGAACGAGCTCCGTCGGAAATGTTCCAATACGTGAATCAGATATATCCCCGATGAGTACAAATGCTGGTCTGCCGGAAATGTCAATAACAGATCTGGCAAGTGTTTCATCCATTGGAGTATGACGCTCCCCATAACGGCGTATACCTGCTTTATTCCCCAGCGCAATGTATACAGCTCTCCCAAGCGATAAACCGATGTCCTCAACAAGATGGTGATCGTCTACATCCACGTCACCTGTTGCAGATATTTCTAAATCAAAGCCACCGTGCACCGTAAACAAATGGAGCATATGACGTAAAAACGGAACTGGGAAGTCAAGCGCAGCTTTACCCGTGCCGTGTAAGTCCAATTTTAATGAAACGGATGTCTCACCCGTTTCACGTTCTACCTGCGCCTGAAAAGTTGGCTTTATTTGTTCACTCACTGACAATTCCACCGCTTTCATCTATCATTTTAAATTTGAACTCTTCTGTCTGACTAAAACGGCTCTTGCATGCCCTTCAAGAGACTCACTTCGAGCCAAACTCACGATATGTTCTGTATGAGAACGGATAGTTTGCTCCGTATATTCCACATATTCCATTCGTCTTAAGAAATCATGAACACCAAGTCCAGAAGCGTACCTTGCACTGCCATGAGTCGGAAGAACATGGTTGGTGCCTGCATAATAATCGCCAACTGGTTCTGGTGTCTGATAACCTAGAAATACTGCGCCAGCATTTTGAATTTGGCAAAGCCTTTCGGTTGCATCTGATAAAAGTAGTTCCACATGCTCTGGAGCGCTTTGGTTCACCACAGAAATTGCTTCATCTAACGAGTCAGCAAGTAAGAGTGCACCCCAGCGTTCAAGCGCTGCTTCTGCAATTGCACATCTTGGCAAACTTAGAAGCTGTGCTCTTAGTTCTTCTTTCACTTGCACAAGCAAATCTTTCGAGGTGCTGATACACACAGCTCCAGCCTCTACGTCGTGTTCGGCTTGTGCCAGCATATCGGCGGCTACATATGCTGGATCTGCACCATCATCAGCAACAATAAACACTTCAGTTGGCCCTGCAATGCTGTCAATACCAACGTCTCCCATAACTGTTCGCTTAGCCAGTGCAACATAAAGATTGCCTGGGCCGACAATTTTGTCTACTTTTGAAATTGTCTCGGTTCCGTACGCCAGCGCTGCTATCGCATGCGCTCCACCTACACGGTATACTTCATTAATCCCTGTCAGATACGCTGCTGCTAATACGTAAGGATGTGGCATACTTTCTCCGTGTGCAGGAGGTGAGACCAGGGCAATCTCGCCTACGCCTGCTACCTGTGCCGGTATTACATCCATTAAGACAGTGGACGGATATGCTCCGCGGCCGCCTGGCGCATATACACCAACACGAGAGAGCGGACGCCAGACTAGACCCATTCGTTCACCTAGTTCACCTTTTACCTCGATATCTTTTGGCCTTAGCGCCTCATGAAACGTTCGAATTCGATTTGCAGCGGCTGTAAGCGCATCTTTAAATTCGTCCGATAAATTGTCCCAAGCATTTTTCAGTTCTTGCTTGTCGACTAACAAGTCAAAATCAGGCTGCTTAGCAGCTTCACACGCGTCAAATTCTGCCGTGAACTTCCGTAAAGCCGCATCCCGTTCAGTTTTCACTGCAGACACAATACCTTGCACATTTTGCAAAGCTTCTTTCGCATGCTGCTGCATCCGATTCCAAGTAAATGAATTTGCTGACCCTTCATATATGGATATCACTTTTGCCCTCCATTCTGTATACAAGCCGATTCGAGTGCCGAAACAAATTCGGAAATTACATGCTGCTTTAAGCGATAACTCGAACGATTCGCAACAAGGCGTGCAGAGATGTCATACACTTCATCAAATACGCAAAGTCCGTTCGCTCGCAGTGTTTC
>JAKADF010000043.1 GCA_021820805.1 Bacillota bacterium | reverse complement strand
GGGTCTTCATGAAATTCTGCTTTATACTGCGCAGACCAATCTTTTGCAGATGGTTGGAATTCTGGTGTCGGAGTTGTAGTTGTAAAATATCCTTCAGAGTTTTGGGCACCTGCAATTTTAACCATTGTTGGGTCGTTAGAACCATCACCTACACCGAATGCACCGGGAACACCGAGTTGCTTAAACTGCTTCAGGAGCAGACCGCCAGCTGAATAATAACCCGTCCAATACGTTACATCAGGGTGAAGACCCTTGAGTTTTGTTAATTCTGATGTAAAGTCTGTCTCTTGAGGATTAACGGCATCAAGCGCAACGACTTGCCCGCCGTCGCTTGTAACTGCTTGCTTCGTAAGTGTTGCGAGGTCAACAGAATAAGCTGAATTATCATCTATAATTGCGATTTTCTTTCCACTAAGGTTCTTTGTCATATAATCCGCTGCCGTTTTTGCTTGGGCACCTGCGGTGCTATTTAACAAGAAAATATCATTATATCCTTCTGCTGGAATCTTCGAGGAATCGGCAGCCGTAATAACCCATGGGATACCTGCTTGATGGACGACACCCGTTGCAGGGAGCACCGCACCGGATGCATAACCGCCAACAATTGCAGATACATTTTCTGAAACCAGTTTATTTGCTGCAGCAGTTGCAGTCTGTGGATCAGCAGCGCCATCCTCAAAATCAATTTGAATTTGCTTACCAAGCACGCCGCCTTTTTTATTAATCTCATCGGCAGCCATTTTAATTCCATTATTCATATCTTGACCCATCTTAGCGCTGGAACCGGTTACAGGCGTGATAACACCGATTAAGATTTTTCCGCCGCCGCCAGATGAAGTACTATTTCCGCCGCTAGCTTGATTTGTCGAACCGGTTGAACCACATGCAGTCAACATCATAAGTGATGCAAAGGATGCGCCCATTGCGATTTTAGTAAGCCCTTTCATAGAACAAAAGCCCCCTTTATATTGGTAAAACGCTAAACATTCTGACCATTTTGGGAAAAATTAACTTATCACGTTGCAACTACAAATGCTATTTTTTCCTCATTCTAATACAGTAGGGAAAGTATAATCGACAATGTCCTAAGCTCATCTGTCTCATCCTGAATTATACATCAGTGTCAAAATATTTCGGTTTGATCTCCCAAATTCTCGTTCCAATCAGATGATTCAAGTTCTGAGGATTTCTGTTTGGCAACTGCTTGGATATTTCTTAATACGTGCTCTTTCATCAGCCGCCTTGCTACTCGAACTTGGTGTTTTCCGATTGCATTTGCAATCGCCCGTAAGTCATCTGCCTGTTCTATGCGCCACTTCATATCTTCCATATTGCCTATAAGCAACGCACTTTTACGCATAACTTCATGAATTGCCAACATAATTGCGACACGAATTTGGTTTTGCGAGGCATGAGCTACTTCTTCATGAAATGCTAAGTCCAAGTCTACAACTTGGGACCATGAAGTGTCAGTGCGACTTATAGCCTCTTTAAACTGATTTGAAATTTCTAGAAGCCTGTCAATTTGATTCTGTGTAGCACGTTTTGCTGCCCAATATGCTGTTTCAGTCTCGAAGTTTGCTCGGAACTCTGCTAACTCATCAGCAGTCGCCCTGCGGAAACGAATTAACGTGGCAAGTGCCTGCCCAACTTGGTCAGCCTTCGGTTCAGATATGAATGTGCCTCCATTGGTTCCACGGCGCACTTCAACAACACCAGCGGCTTCCAAACTGCGTATTGCTTCTCGAAGTGTCGGTCTACTGACACCAAAAATCGCACCGAGGTCGCGCTCGTTCGGCAGTCTGTCGCCTGCTTTCAATCGGCCGTCTACAATTGCCTTTTGAATCTGCAATGCGATATCATCAAAACCACGAACTGGACGAACTTCGTTGAACATATGGTGCATCTGTTGTAGGTCTGAATCAGCCACTTCCTCAACTCCCAATGTCGATACGCTGTTTCCATACTTTGAAAACAAGGAAAACACAGCTTAAGCAGTGAATGCTAGAACTACTATAATGCAAATGCGAAACAGTCTTACCATTCAGATCATTTGATGATTTCCATTATATATAGTGTTTTACCTACTGACAAGATATGTTCACAATTAATTGTTTTGAACCTAGAAGTCATTTCACTAACTTAATATCACTTTCTGACCAATGCCTAATTCTGCCGCTCGTTCATAGAGTATCTTACCAACAACAACATCCATTGCTGCAACGCCGACTGATTTAAAAACTGTGATTTCTTTCTCATTCTCTCTTCCGGCTTTTATGCCCCGTACGATATCACCCAACTCTGCATGCAGTCGTTCAGGAGAAAATAACCCTTGGCGCATCGGGACAAGAAGGTCGCCTGTTTCCTCAAACGCAGCTTTGCGTGATTCAACGACCACTTTTGGATTCTTTCTGAATATGTCTGTTGGGATCTCTTGCATATCTGGTCGAAAAGACCCAACTGCATTAACATGCGCACCTTGCTTGAGTGCTGCAGCATTAAATACAGGAGCAGAAGAGTTTGTTGTAGTGACTACAATATCCGCGTCTACAACTGCATCATTTGCATCATGAACAACAATGACTTTTATGGAAGGTTCGTCCGCTTGTCGGGAAAGCTCACTTGCCAACTGCTCGGCTTTTTCCAAACTGCGATTGTACAACCGGATTTCTTTTATAGAACGTACCTCACGTACAGCAGCAATCACATATTTTGATTGTGCTCCAGTTCCAATTACGCCGAGGACTTTAGCATCTTTCCTGGCCAAATACTTTACAGCAAGACCAGAGGCTGCTCCAGTCCGAAGTGCGGTAAGATATGAAGCCTCCAGAAGCGCGAGTGGCTCTGCAGTATTTATATCCGCGAGCACCATGACACCTTGAATAGTTTCTTTCCCCAACTGTTTATTTAAAGGGAAGACAGATACAAATTTTAAACCTAATCCGCCGACAGATTCGACAAGTGAAGGCATGAACAGGGCCGTTCCTTTTGCCTTCGGAACAGGAAGGCTCGTTCGAACGGGTGTTTTTGCGGATCCCGCAGACATTTCAGACAAAGCTAAGCCCACTGCGTCAATTGCTTCACGCATCGTAAGCACGCGTTTTTGATCCTCTGAGCCTAAAACTAACATCTCCTGCCTCCATTCTATCAGCGTAACAAGAAACCTTTCGCGAGCGGATCGGATGGATCAATCACAAACTGATGGAACCCGGTGATAAAAGCATCGCCAGTAATCTCAGGCACTACAGCATCAAAACTGTCAACTTTCGTTTCATGCAAAACCTTGCCCGTAAATTGCGAACCAACTATGCTTTCATGAACAAAATTTTCGTTCAGTTGGATTTGACCGCGATGATAAAGAACCGCAAGTCTCGCGCTTGTTCCGGTACCACACGGGGAGCGGTCAATTTGTTCATCTGCAAAAACGGTTACATTTCGAAGGTGCGAATTTGGTTTCTCTGGTTTATCGGAAAAAATAACACCGTAGATTCCTTTAAGCTCGCGCTCCAACGGATGAGCAATTTCGTAATTTGTTTCAATATATTGCTTGATCTGCAGCTCCAATTCTTGGAGTTTAGCGATTTGTTCTTTTTGAACTCTGACACCCAGAACTGTTGCATCGACAAACGCGTAAAATGCACCACCAAAAGCGATATCAACTGTAAACTCTAAACCACCCGGCAATTTAATCGGAACATCTGCCTTGTAAACAAAGGAGGGGACATTCTCAAACGAAACAGAATTCACTTCTGTGCCCTGAACATCAGCATGAGCCTTTACCAGACCTGCCGGGCTGTCAATAAGAATTGTTTGATTCGAATCAGTTATGGTCAACTGCCCTGTTTCAACCAATGCTGTAACTACGCCAATGATGCCGTGGCCGCACATTGTGCTGAACCCTTCATTGTGCATAAATAAAACGCCAAAGTCAGCATTCTCGCTTATCGGATCAGTCACTACACAACCGTACATGCCATGATGCCCACGCGGTTCAAACATCAGAATACGTCTAAGATCATCGTGAAACTCTTTGAAATATGCCCTCTTTTCAAGAATAGTAGTTCCTTTTAATCTCGGCAGCCCGCCTGTGATAATGCGTAATGGCTCTCCGCCTGTGTGGGTGTCGATGGATGTAAAACGTTTATTAAATTCCATTGTCCTCCTCCTCGCTATCGCGGGCCTGAACGGAGCGTACTACGTCTTAGACCCCCATCAAATAAGCAAAAACCCGTCGTTTTGCGGATCTTTTTCGTTCAATACGAAGTGATGAAAACCTGTTACCCACGCTGAACCTTTGACCTCTGGGATTACCGCGGGCAAATCTGCGACTTTTGTCTCTTCCAGCACTTTTGCATAGAACAGAGAGTCAACGATGCTTTCGTGTATGAATTCTTCACCAAGCGTGAGTTGCCCCTTCGCATAAAGAGTAGCAACCTTTGCGGAAGTACCGGTGCCACATGGAGAGCGGTCAATACCCCCCGGCGGAACAACAACTGTATTGCGGCAGTGGGCAGCTTTTGTATGAGGATCGCCATAGAATTCAACATGGGTCATACCACGAATGACTGGTATCTCCGGATGAACGACATCAACTTGTCGATTGACTTGTTCACGAATTTTCACAGCTAATGAAATTATCTTCGATCCGTTGTCAGGCGTAAGCGACAACCCGAGCGGCCTTGCATCCAAAATCCCATAGAAATTGCCGCCGTACGCTATATCTAACTTGATATCCGGAAGGCCGTCTACACTAACGACTACATCCCGTTTGTAAAGGAATGAGGGGATATTTTTAAAAGTCACACTCCTGACCTTACCATCGTTTACATCCAATTTGGCCTCAACAAGCCCTGCAGGCGTATCTAAGCGAAGCATCGTCTTATCTTTCGGGAAAATACCTCCTTCGATAAGTGCCGTACAGACGCCAATCGTGTCATGCCCACACATTGGTAAATATCCACCTGTTTCGATATAGACAACGCCAATATCCGCAGTCGGATCACAAGGTTCTGTCAAGATGCACCCAGACATTACCTCATGTCCACGTGGTTCAAACATCAATGCACGGCGAAAATCATCATGGTGATCGCGCATATAAACCATTTTCTCAGTCATTGTATTCCCAATAAGTTCAGGCGATCCGCTCGTGACTGTACGAGTTGGGTTTCCACCTGTATGTGTGTCAATCGTCGTCACTAACTTTGAGAATTTCACGAATGAACCTCTCCTTTTTGGAACCGGTCTAAACGCATTGGTTCTATAGGGATACATGTTTCAGCTCCAGAAACCATCTCACTGATGACTTTTCCGGTTACCGCAGATAAGCTGATTCCATCTCCTTCATGACCCGCCGCAATATAAAATCCCGGAACCTCATCAACATGGCACACAATCGGCAAATGGTCAGGCGTCCAAGGACGCAGCCCAGCGTATGTGCGAAATACCGGAATATCTTTGATAACCGGGAAAAAGCGCATAGCTCGTTTTGCAATCAAGTGCATCACATGTGTATTCACTCTGGTGTCATATCCAACGAATTCCCGACTGCTTCCAATCAGGAAATTTTGTGAAGCGGTCGGTTCAAACACGAGGGCTACCCCGTACTTCTCCATTTCCTCATCTACTTGGCGCCGGCCGCCAAATTTACTCATTAAGTAGCCAAATTCCATAACCTTACGCTTACCGATACTCTTCGTCCTTGAAGAAACAATAATGTGCCCTTTTCTTGGTTCTATTGGGATATCAAGCCCAACTAATTTCCCGATATGTTTGGACCATACGCCTGCTGCGCTCACGACACAGTTTGAATAGATTGTGCCATTTGAAGTCTCTACACCGGAAACATGTCCCTTTTCGTCTCTTAGAATATTTGTTACTTCTGTTTTAATTAGAAACTTAGCCCCTAGACGGCGTGCGGTATGTGCAAACGAATAGGTTAATAGAACCGGATTGACCGTAGAATCTGTTGCACATTCTAATCCCCCAGGAATGTCTTCTGCCATGTACGGCCACTCATCCACTAAATCTTGATGGCTCAACATTCGAAATGGCAAACCAACTGCCTTTTGCCTGTCAACCCAAATCTTTGCTGCTTCCATTTCTGCATCATTTTCGCAAAACAAAATACTTCCAGGAGCTCGATATTCAAATTCCTCATCTAGTTCTCGAGCTAATTCTTCAACCAACTCTTGTGATTTTAATGACATTTGACTGTCAAACCCCGGCTCTTTATCAATAGCTAAAATATTCCCATCACATCTGGAGGATGTTCCGCCAGCAATTTCTCCCTTTTCAACTACAACAACATTCATTCCGAGTTTTGAAGTGTAATAAGCAATCGATGCACCTATAATACCGCTGCCGATAACGACAACATCTGCTGTGTTTGCACCCACTGTGGTAGTTCCCCTCTTTCACATTTCGAAAGCATCGTACACAAGTGAAATTATCGAATTGCACCAATATTTCGTTTGATATACTATATAGTTGATTATACACACCACTTGGAAATTAATAAACAGAATGGTCAAACGATATAACAAATTAAATAATACTTTGAATAGTATATTTGGCATTTTTATTCCTGACATTTGCAACAACAAATTATCTGTTCTATGCAAATCACGTTGGAGGCGGGAACATGGCAAAGCCATCATTGATTGTATGCCGTTGCGAAGAAATATCTATCGAACAATTAGAAGAGGCTTACTCTTCCGGGGCAGTCACTTCAAGGCAGCTCAAGATGAAAACGAGAGTTACAATGGGGGCTTGCCAGGGCAGAGTTTGCCGGCATTTAGTCGAGACCTGGATTCATGAAAAGGATGAAAAAGCTCCACATACAACGGAAAACCTATCTTACCGTCCCCCAATTCGTCCTGTTACTTTTGGCCAATTAGCGGAGGAAGAATAAGATGAATACTTTACGCATACAAAATCACCCAATTTTAGGTGCATGTCCTGAGCGTAAAAAAATTAGTTTCACTTTTGATGGAAACAAAATGGAAGGTTATGCTGGAGAGCCGATTGCCGCGGCACTGCTCGCGAACGGCGTTCGCCTGCTTAGAAGACATGAGGAAACTGGTTCTCCGCATGGATTCTATTGCGCAATTGGGCACTGTATGGAATGCAGAGTTGAACTTCAGGGGAAAGGCCCAGTACGCGCGTGCCTTACGCCCCTTGAAGACGGTATGGCAGTCTTCTCCGGCAGACAACTGCAAAACGTAATAACGGGAAGGAAGGTATTAGATGAAGAATAACAACAATGACTTCGATCTCGTTATCGTTGGAGCTGGACCTGCTGGTCTTTCTGCAGCAAAAGTTGCCGCTGAAAACGGCCTAAAAGTAACAATTGTAGACGAATTCCCGACACCTGGCGGACGAATGATTGGCCAGTTTCACGAAGAGGCACCAAACCAGTGGTGGATAGGTAGACACGCTGCCGCAGAACTCATCCGTCAAAATACGGATCTTGACGTCTCAATCCAATGCGGGGAGTCTGTACACGATTTAATCAAAACTAACCAAGGTTGGCGAATATTTTTACCAGAAAAGACACTTAACGCGAAGAATTTACTCCTTGCCACTGGAGCTGCGGAAGTCCCGTCTCCCGTTCCAGGCTGGACACTGCCTGGCGTAATGTCAATAGGTGCAGCGCAAGTAATGACGAATGTGCACTTTGTTAAACCTGGTACAAGAGGCATCGTTATTGGTGTTAACGTATTATCTATGGCAATTTCTAGAGAACTGACTGCTAGCGGCGTTGAATTAGCAAGTATAGTACTACCGCCAGATAACCCATTCTCCAGGAAAAGCTCCAAACCGGCCAGCGCTCTTAAATTATTATCTGATCTATCTCATTTATCTCCATCACCGCTTTTAAAGTTAGGCGGTCAAATCATAAAAGGGTTCGACATGTCTGAAGTAGCTGTTCATTTTCTTCCAAGAAGAGGTGTGAACGTTTGGGACGTTCCACTTAAACTCAGAACTTGTGCACTCGCTATTAATGGTACAGACAAGGTAGAATCTGTAACGCTTGCCGACTTGAACTGGAAAGGTGAGCCGATTCCTGGCACGGAAAGAGATGAGCCAGTTGATTTCGCAGCAATTGCCGGTGGTTTATATCCTCTTGCAGAATTAGCATCTGTCGCAGGCTGTAAGTTTACTTACGTCCCAGAATTAGGCGGTCACATACCGATTCACAGCGAACGTTTGCAGACTCTAGTTGACGGGCTTTATGTTGCAGGAAATATAACCGGAGTTGAAAGTGCGGCAGTCGCAATGGCACAAGGTCAATTAGCGGCAACATCAATTTGTTACGATGCAGGATTACTCGGATCCGATGGTGAATCCAAAATACGCAATGCCATGCAGCATGTTCAAGATGTTCGGGCTGAGGCAATCATCCAATTTCATCCTGGAATCCAAGATGCACGCCGGAATTTATACAGAGCGTGGGAACAATCATTTCTAACTGAATCAGCTAACATGTAATGTATTCATCAGGAAATTTGGGAGTCGCCGTATATCATTTGTAATACAAACAAACCATACTAAATTGAAGCAAAAGCCAAATTTAGAACGGTTCCTCCCAAATTGTTCGATTTTACTATTGCCGTATTACCGCGGTTTACTACGGTTCGCTGCTGTTTACTGCGGCAAATCAGCGGGCCATGTAAATGACATAGGAGGTACAAACTTAGGACCTGCCTCAAGAACAATTTGCATATGAGATTGTAGTGTTATATTGCGTGGATCTCCTGTATACGGTTTTCCGTTCACATACACTTTAAGTCTGTTTGTCCCATTAGAAAATTGACCCACTTGTGTATCCGAAAGTTTTTGTTTCCAGATATCAAAGAACTGACCCAAGGTAAATTGTCTCACCACAGGTGATTCTACATGGATAACCCCGTCATTCGCATGCGTATGAAGCCAATATACGCAACCTTCACTTTCTCGAATCCCGATTCCTTCAGGAACAACAATTTTGCGTCCGTTCACGAAAATTGCAAGATGAGCATGGATGTGCATCTTTAATGGCACACTTTCACTGCTGCACTCAATACCATCTATCGGTTTATCTTTACTCATCTGCTTGTAACGACTAAGTAGAAAACCTGACATACTAAACAAAGTAAATACGGCTATCAGGATAATCCATACAAACGTGGAACGCTTCATCCTATCTTCTCCGGTCCAAGAAACAGCATTGTTTTACAAATGGCTACATATCCAAATGGTCACTCGTTGGCTCTCCCGTTCCAGAATTAATCGGATTTACCGGATTAAAATGCGGCAATTGGCGTACAGGCAACTGCCAATGAAAATAAAGGGAAATCATTCGAAAAGACACAACGAGTACAAAAAGGATATACAGAGCATAGGCACTTTGAACCCATCCAAGACCTATTACCACCCCAGCCGCTACAGCCCATACAGCATAAATTTCCTCACGCAATACTAGAGGCTTCCGTTTTGCAAGCACATCTCGAATCATGCCGCCCCCAACCCCAGTCATAACGGATGCCGCAATTACAGCAGCAATTCCGTGGTGGGTTTGATAAGCATAAAGCCCCCCCTGAATTGCAAAAGCAGATAAACCAATTGCATCAAAAAGATTCATAAGTCGAAAAGATCGTTTAATCCATCTGACAGGTGAGAAAAAGATAAAAACCATTGAAATGAGTGCAACTTTAAATAATAATGACTGACCCCATACGCTGGGTATTGGGAGGCCAATCAGTAAATTGCGCACAATCCCCCCGCCAAATGCGGTCGCAAACCCTAAAACAAAAACGCCAAGGATATCATATCGTTCTTCCATGGCAACAATGGCACCGCTGACGGCAAAGGCGATGGTGCCGATAATATTCATTACATCCCAAGGCATTTTCCGTCACTCCGGCATTCAATTTTGAACCGGAATCATTATACCGGATTTGATACTTCATAGTACTTAAAAATGATTCTGGACAACATCCATTATAAGGCGTTGTCCCGGTAAAGATCATTAGACAAACGGATCCAAGAACTGCTTAACTCAAACATCTAGCTTCAGGACAGCCAAACACCTAGTTTATTATACCTTTGCGGTTGCACCCAGGGTCTTTTCCATCCATTCTGCAAGGCTCTGATGGTGCTCTGTCTGGATATCCACAATATCCTGAACATTGCATACCTGTCCATTATTCACTAGCACGACAGTGTCAAGCAGAGGCTCAACTTCTGCCACCTCATGAGTAGAGAGAATAACTGTCTGGTTATTCAAATCAATGAACGATATAAGGCTTTTAATTATAGACGTCCTAGCCATTGGATCAATACCTGACAATGGTTCGTCCATTAAAATGAGCGGTGCATTTCGTGACACAGCAAGCAACATTTTGAGTCTGGCTGCGTTTCCTTTCGAGAGTGCTCTTACACGAACTGTAGGTGCAAGGCTCAAAAACGACATCATTTCTTTGGCTCTTTGAGCATCAAAATCGGAAAAAATTTCTTTATAGAAGTTGACCATCTCACCTAAAGTATAGAACCCATACAACACATCTTTATCTGACGCATAAGAAACGATATTGCCAATTCGCCGATTTGCCAATTGGCCCTCAACTAGAACCCGACCGGATGAGGGACGTAGCAGACCGGCCATAAGTTTCAACATAGTCGATTTACCGCTGCCATTTGGTCCAATAAGGCCAATCATCTTCCCTTTCGGTAATTCAAAGCTTACGCCGCGTACCGCCACTTGCTGCAAATACCGTTTTGTAACATCTTCAAACACCACACTAATATTGCTCATTCTGCATTCTCCTTAATTGAAAAATAGTGACTTGCATATGACTTTGTTTAACTCTCTTTTGACTCTGCGAAATAATCTATAAGACCAGACAATACTTCTTCATTCGTGAATCCCATTTCACGCATATCTGTGACAAATGACTCAATCTGATTACGTTTAAGTTCAGTACGCAACCGATTCAGCCTAGTTATTCTTTCAGTCACAAACGTCCCTTGCCCACGCCTCGGTTCTGCTACTTCCATTCGTTCTAGCTCAGCGTAAACACGTGAAACTGTGTTTGGATTCACACCGGATTCAATCGCCATCTCCCGTACGGAAGGAAGTTTTTCTCCAGGAGACACGTCACCACGTACGATTTGTTTGCAAATCCGCGAGACAAGTTGGAGATAAATCGGTTGAGTTGAAGTGAACGCCTTCCCCATCACGTCACACCTCAACCTTCTTGTCGAGCAGCCAACCCGTAAGATAAAACACGACAGACACTACGAGAACATAAGCAATAATTGTACCTGTATAGAGCGTTAGGTGACCAACGTGATCGACCATTGGTGCAGTCGATGAGATTTGTACACGAAATGGAATATCAATCTGCCCTATACGTAGCACCTGTCTTAGAAAACTTACTCGTGACAGCTCTGCAAATCCCCATGTAGGTATCAAAAAGATGATAACCCCAAGCAGCAGCGAAAATTTACTCCACTGATTTTTCACACTCTGCATGCTGACAGAAATCAGGGCAGCCCATACACCCATATAAATTCCGATTGCGACAATTCCCAGCAACCCAAACAGAATGACGGTCCAAATATCAGGAATTAAACTTTGCAATGTTTGCGCGTGTATATCACCGAGAGGAGCTATCCATCGATGTAACCCAATCTGCGAGATCCAATAGCCAAATAGGATCATGATGATTAAACATGCAAGAAAATAAATTAACCCTACTACTGCTTTGGACAACAATAGTCCATAACCAGAGATTGGTGTATGCAACCATATTGGTGCCGACTTATGCCACTCATGACGCAAAGACAATAAGAGATGAACCGGAAAGTACAAAATTATTGGCCCCATAAGCATTGCCATCAACCCAATAGCAAACGCTGATCCCCGCTCATTTGTGTAACTGATGGAGACAAAAAGCAAAGATACCGCAATAAGTACACAAAAACCAATGAGGCTTAATTTGCTCATTCGTAAATCCTTTTTAAACATCATCAACCATGGCTGCACTATAATCTCTCCCTGTGCGAATTCATTTTAACGCTGTATAAGAATTAGTGACTTAGTGAACTAGTTGAATAGTACACTAAGGCTCTAAAAAGATCAATGGTGAATTGGGGATGCCTTCTTTAACAAGAAAGTATGTTTCTGTGGCGTGATCTGGGACGAAATAGCGAGGCTTGGCTTGGCGCAGCATGCGCGGCCTGCTCTGGCTCTGCCTCATCGACCTGCCTGGGCCCTATGACTCCTAGGCCTGCCTACCCGGACCCCTCTGCTTTTACTGCCATAATGCGCCCTATGACTCCTAGGCCCACCCGGACCCTGCCGCTTTTACTGCCATAATGAGCCCTATGCCTCCTGGGCCTGCCCGGGCCCCTCCGCTTTTACTGCCATAATGAGCCCTATGCCTCCTAGGCCTGCCCGGACCC
>JAKADF010000042.1 GCA_021820805.1 Bacillota bacterium | reverse complement strand
AAACTTGCGGATCGCAAAACCTGATGCAACAGATGAAGAGCTTCATCGTGCTTCAAGGGTGGCTCAAATCCACGATTTCATTGTGAATCAGGAGAACGGTTACGATTCAATGATTGGGGAGGCGGGTGCGGGAATATCTGGCGGAGAGCGGCAACGGCTCGCGCTTACGAGACTTGCTTTAAGAGAATCCCCGATTGTTATATTGGATGAACCGACAGCGGGTCTCGATTCAGTGACGGAGCGCCAATTTTTTTCTGCTTTGGGCCCTGTTGTTCAAGGCCGTTCGATGATACTTGTGACGCATCGGTTGGCGGGGCTCGAATCTATGGATGAAATCCTTGTTATGAGTCATGGAAGGATTGTAGAGCGCGGAACACATGCAGAATTGCTAAAGCTAAACGGCCGCTACCGAATGATGTTGGATTTAGAGAAACAGATGCTCCATCTCAATCAATCTTCATAGGTATGGTTGAAACTTGTATAATTGGGAGGGAAACAGTGCGCATAACATTTTGTACCAGTGAGGAGGCTGATTGTGATGAAGGTAGTTTACATCAATCAATATGGCGGACGAGATGAGCTTAGGTTCGGAGAGCTTCCAAATCCAACGCTTCAAAATAATGACGTTCTCATCAAGGTTCATGCAGCTTCTGTAAATCCCGTGGATTGGAAAATCCGTGAAGGTTATTTGCAAAAAAGAATTACATATGAATTTCCGCTCATTCTTGGTTGGGATGCAGCAGGCGTTGTAACTCAAGTTGGTTCAGAAGTAACAGAGTTTAAGGTCGGGGATGAAGTTTTCACGCGACCCGCAATTGACCGAAATGGTACGTATGCGGAGTTTGTCGCAGTTGATGCGGGGCTTGTAGCACGAAAACCGAAAAATATGTCTTTTGAAGAAGCGGCGGCAGTTCCGCTCGCTGGGCTTACCGCTTGGGAAGCACTCATTGAAATTTCACAAATCAAGCCAGGACAGAAAGTCTTAATTCATGGCGGATCCGGCGGTGTTGGCACGTACGCAATCCAGATTGCTAAAGCCATGGGTGCGAATGTTACGACTACAGTCAGCAGCAGAAATGTCCAGTTTGTTACATCTATCGGTGCGGATGAAGTAATCGATTATACGAATGAAGACTTTTCAATGGTCCTGTCTGATTACGATGTTGTTTTTGACACAATTGGCGGTGAGGTACAAGAGAAGAGCTATAAAGTTCTACGAAAAGACGGGATTCTTGTTTCAATCGCATCCTTGCCAGATAAAGCATTGGAAGAACAGCATGGTGTTAGAACAGCCTACTTTTTCCTACAGCCAGACGGCAAGAAGCTTGCAAAGCTTGGCCAGTTGATTGAGCAAGGCAAGGTCAAATCTGTTATTGGTGCGGTTTTTCCACTTGAAAGCTCATGAACAGAGCGAATCTCATCATGCAAGAGGAAAAATCGTTTTAAAAGTTCGATGAATGGAGGGAAGTGAACATATGAAGAAAAGGACATTAGGGAAGAATGGACCAAGTGTGTCTGCTATTGGTCTTGGGTGCATGGGCATGTCTGATTTTTATAGTCACCGAGATGATGATGAATCGATTGCAACTATTCACCGAGCGCTCGAAATTGGGGTAAGCTTCCTTGATACAGCAGATATGTATGGTGTTGGACGTAACGAAGAGCTTGTCGGCAAAGCAATACGCGGACATCGGGACGAAATTATATTAGCGACTAAATTTGGCAATGTACGTTCAGAAAATGGCGCATTCCTTGGTATTAACGGTCGTCCCGAATATGTGAAATCTGCATGTGAAGCAAGTTTAAAACGCTTAAATATTGAATATATCGATTTATATTATCAGCACAGAGTGGACCCAAATACACCGATTGAGGAAACAGTTGGCGCAATGGCTGAACTCATCAAGGAAGGGAAAGTTAGATATATCGGATTATCGGAAGCAAGTGTAAAAACGATTCGGCGTGCGAATAAAGTGCACCCGATAACAGCACTTCAAACTGAGTATTCCTTATGGAGCAGGGATGTGGAAGAGGAAATCTTGCCCACTTGCCGTGAACTTGGAATTGGATTTGTCCCGTACAGTCCACTAGGTCGTGGTTTTCTAACTGGTCAGATTAGAAAATTCGAAGATCTGGCGGAAGATGACTATCGCCGTCAAACGCCTCGTTTCCAAGGTGATAATTTCGAGAAGAATCTTGCACTAGTGGAGCGGATCGAACAAATGGCTCACGAAAAAGAATGTACAGGAGCACAGCTCGTACTTGCTTGGCTGCTCGCTCAAAGTCAAGACATTGTGCCGATTCCGGGTACAAAACGAAGGAAGTATCTTGAAGAAAATATTGGAGCATTGTCTGTACATCTTACAAATGAGGATTTACAAAGAATTGAAGAAATTGCACCCAAAGGCGTTGCATCAGGGCTTCGTTACGCAGATATGGGAACTGTAAATCGGTGAGTTAAGAGAGCAGCAAGTGAGTGATAGAATGTTAATGAAGAGGAAAAGTTCGATATAAAGTACGATGTATTTCCTCTAGAGATTGGGGGGCTACTAAGTGAACTATCGTGAACTTGGCAAGACGGGATTGAAGATTTCAGAAATTGGATATGGCAGTTGGGGAATTGGGAAATCACAGTGGCTTGGTGCCGATGATAAAGAATCGATAAAGGCATTACATAAAAGTATTGATTTAGGACTCAATTTCATCGATACGGCACTGTCGTACGGACAAGGGCATAGTGAGCAATTGGTCGGGCAAGTTATTCGTGAACGTACAGAGACGGTTTATGTATCGTCAAAGGTTCCGCCAAAAAATCTAATATGGCCGGCTCCGGCAGGTGTACCGGTTGAACAAGCTTTTCCAGGTCAGTACATCATCGAATGCACTGAACAAAGTCTCCAAAATTTAAAGGTTGAAGCCATCGACGTGCAGCAATTGCATGTATGGTCAGATGAATGGGTTCACAAGGGAGACTGGCTGGAAGCTGTTACGAAACTAAAGGAACAAGGGAAAATACGGTTTTTTGGTGTGTCGATTAACGACCATCAGCCTGCAAATGCAATCAAATTAATTGAAACTGGCGTGGTCGATACCGTACAGGTCATCTATAACGTATTTGACCAAAGTCCAGAAGACGAATTGTTCCCAGCGTGCGAAAAGCATGGCGTTGGCGTGATTGTCCGAGTTCCGTTTGATGAAGGCGGACTGACAGGAAAAGTTACACCAGAAACGACTTTCCCGAAGGGCGATTTTCGGAACATGTACTTTATTGCGGACAGAAAGAAGCAAGTTTATGAGCGAGTGCAAAAGATTGTTTCTGATTTGGGTCGCAGTATGGATGATGCAGCAGAGATTGCCCTGCGATATATACTAAGCCACAAGGCCGTTTCAACTGTAATCCCAGGGATGCGCTCTTTGCGTAATGTAGAACGAAACTGCGCTGTTGGCGACGGACTCTGCTTAACTGCAGAGGAAGTACAAAAGTTAAAAACTCACCGTTGGGTGCGTAATTTTTATCAAATTGGCTAAATTACTTACCAAAATAGGAATATGGAACGGGTTTGGGCTGCCTGCGGTAAATTTAACCGCAAGCGGCCCATTAAATTTATAAGGCAGGTGTTTTTATAGGAAACTGTAAACAGCAATAAAGATGT
This sequence comes from Bacillota bacterium, assembly GCA_021820805.1. The sequence goes on along the minus strand of JAKADF010000042.1, from coordinate 8,863 downwards.
GAAATGGAACTTTTTTCATCAACAAAATCTGCAATTTAATATTGCTAGAATCTCAAACAGGGCGTATCCTATTATTTGTTGTTTATATTATACATTAAAGCGTATAAAAATGAGGGATGATTTCAAGTGGAACAACTGGCAGAAGACTTAAGACAACCTTCACCCAGTGAGCATAAAGATAAATCGGGCAAACTGAGACGGGATTTAAAATCCAGGCACTTATCGATGATAGCAAGTGGCGATGCAAGCGGTACAGGTCTATTTGTAGCCAGCGGATCGACAATTAGCTCGGCGGGTGCCGGCGGTTCGCTGCTTGCGTACATTATTGTTGGTGCAATGGTTTACTTTGTTATGACAAGCCTTGGAGAAATGGCAACACTGCTCCCGGTCTCCGGGTCGTTCGAGACTTATGCAACAAGATTTGTAGATCCGGCTCTTGGATTTGCGCTTGGTTGGAATTATTGGTATTCATGGGCGATTACTTTTCCAGCAGAACTCGCAGCTGGCGCATTAGTGATGAAATACTGGTTTCCAAATACACCTGCAATATTATGGAGTGCCATTTTCCTAGTAATCATGTTCCTGTTGAACATTTTTTCCGTTAAGGGTTACGGGGAAGGCGAGTATTGGTTTGCAGGAATCAAAGTTGCGACCATTATTATTTTCTTGATTGTCGGTGTCGCAATGATTTTTGGTATTTTCACAGGTCATCCGACTGGGTTTCATAATTTTGAACTTGGCGGAACATCTTTTCATGGTGGAATTCTTGCCGTTTTCAGCACTATTCTAATTGCTGGTTATGCTTTTCAAGGAACCGAGGTTGTTGGGCTGGCTGCTGGTGAAAGCGAGAATCCAGCTAAAAGTGTGCCGAAAGCAATTCGACAAGTTTTCTGGAGAATTCTTCTGTTCTATGTGTTTGCTATATTCGTTATTGGGATGCTTGTGCCGTATACGGATCCGAATTTGCTGAAGTCAAGTGTTGATAATATTGCGGTAAGTCCGTTCACGCTTGTATTTAAGCGCGCGGGGCTTGCGGCGGCAGCTTCTGTCATGAACGCGGTTATTTTAACGGCTGTGTTATCAGCAGGTAACTCTGCGATGTATGTTTCAACGAGAATGCTCTTCTCGCTTGCTAAGAACGGAAAAGCTCCGCGCTTTTTGGCAAAAATTAGCCGCAATGGCGTTCCGACAAATGCACTTTATGTAAACATTGTTATCGGGTTTGCAGCGTTTTTGTCATCCTCGTTCGGCAATGGTCTTGTTTACACTTGGCTCATGAATGCAGCTGCACTCACAGGGTTTATAGCGTGGCTTGGCATTGCAATAAGCCACTATCGATTCCGTAAGGCATACGTTGCCCAAGGCCGTGACCTGAATAAGCTTCCTTATAAAGCAAAGTGGTATCCATTTGGTCCAATTTTCGCATTTGTACTCTGTGCCATCGTGATTATTGGACAAGATTACACTGCATTCACAGGCGGTAAAGTTGATTGGGCGGGCGTTGTAGCAATGTATATCGGAATTCCGTTGTTTATTGTAATGTGGCTTGGATATAAGTTTGTGAAGAAGACAAAAGTTGTTCCTTTGCAAGAATGCAATTTTGAGTTTGAAGAGTAAGGTATTATTAAAGAAGCGATGCAAAAAAGACCGCATGCCATAATCATTGGCAGCGGTCTTTTTTGTGCAGTTTTTTAGACTGTTTGATATACCTTTGTTGTCTGAAGAGCCGTTTCAAGGTCTGCCAAAATATCATCTAAAGATTCAATGCCAATGGATAACCGAACTAGGTTTGGCGCGACCCCAGCCTTTAACTGGTCTTCTTCAGAAAGTTGTTGATGTGTTGTGCTGGCAGGATGAATCACAAGGCTCTTTGCGTCGCCAACGTTTGCCAAGTGTTTAAACAGCCGAAGGTTGTCGATGAATGTCTTGCCTGCCTCAACACCGCCTTTAATACCGAATGTCAGAATGGCACCCTGGCCTTTTGGTAGATATTTTTTTGCTCTTTCGTAATAAGGGCTTGATTCGAGTCCTGGATACTGAACCCACTCTACGCACTCATGTGCTTCAAGATATTTTGCAACAGCGAGCGTGTTTTCTGAGTGTCGTTCCATACGTAAAGCCAGAGTTTCAAGACCCTGAATCAACAAAAATGCGTTAAATGGAGAAATTGCCGGCCCCATATCACGTAAAAGCTGTACGCGTGCTTTGATAATGTAAGCTGCTGCCCCGATATCTTTTACATACGACACACCGTGATAGCTTTCGTCTGGTTCAACAAGTTCAGGGAATTTGCCATTGTCCCAATTGAACTTACCGCTGTCAACGATAACGCCTGCGATTGAAGTTCCATGACCGCCAATGAATTTTGTTGCAGAATGGACGACAATATCTGCACCAAAGTCAAATGGACGGCACAGATACGGAGATGCAAATGTATTATCGATGATAAGCGGTATGCCGTGACGGTGTGCAATGTCAGCAAGCCCAGAAATATCTGTTAGATCAATACGCGGATTTCCGATTGTTTCGCCGAAAATGAGTCTTGTGTTTGGGCGGATTGCGGCTTCAACTGCAGCTAAATCGTCGGGATCGACGAATGTAAATTCAATCCCAAGCCGTGGAAGTGTAACAGCAAATAGATTGTACGTTCCGCCGTATAAGTGGGAGGATGTAACGACATGATCTCCTGATTTAGCAATATTTAAAATGGCGAGTGTGGTTGCAGACATCCCGGACGCGAGTGCGAGCGCTCCGACCCCGCCTTCAAGACTTGCTATGCGTTGTTCAAATACATCTTCAGTCGGATTCATAATACGCGTATAAATATTTCCGGTTTCTTTAAGTGCAAACAGGTTTGCTGCATGCTCGGAATTATCAAATGCAAATGAAGAGGTTTGGTAGATTGGAACGGCAACTGCTTTGGTTGTCGGGTCAGAATCAAACCCGCCGTGAACTGCGATTGTTTCAAATCCCCACTTGTTCTCTGCCATTTAGACAACTCTCCCTGCTATAAATGATTAGCTTCAGAACTAAAAAAACCACTCGGGAGGAGTGGTTTGATGATACCTATACCATCTGACTACTCCTCTTATCTTTCAGGAAGAATCAAAAATCCTGCAGGAATTGGCACCTCTCCTTTATGAATCAAAGGTGGTTGCCGGGCTTCATCGGGCCAGTCCCTCCGCCGCTCTGGATAAGAGTTGAGAAGCTATTGAATTTTACTCACGAGTCTGCCTTATCAAGTTGTCAGTAATATAGCATTTGAACAAAATAGTGTCAATATTTAAATGGTTCCATTGCAATTGCCATTGCGAGTGCCGTTTGGATTGGGTTTTTACAATATTCATTTGTTTGAACGGTGTATAAGTCGGGTCCTTCTGTCCATGTTACGGCAGTTTCAATAATGGAACCTTTTAGATTGACAATAATAGTGCCTTTGTCATGGGGAACCGGCATAAAGTGAGCATCCAAATAGTTTACGACATTGTTAGCGTATTTAGTTGGCACGCTTGTATTGCCGTTATTTGCAACACGGATTTGCCACCTGCCTTCTGTCCAATAGATCATGGAAGCACCGTCAGATTTGGCTGCGGAAAACTGCCCTGTATGACCGCTCTCAAGTTGAATCGTTGACACAGGTCCTTCCGGTACAGAAACATCCCCCATAAAGTTCAAACCTGCATCTGCCTTAGAAGCAGAATCATAATGCGTGCCGCTAAATTGGGCAATTTGATGCGTACTTGACGATAAATTGACCTCGTAAGTAGATACAAATTCAGGCATATCCATTGGCGGAATCGTAGACTCTCTGGTTTTATAAAATAATGCTGTTGATCCGTCTGCAGCTGCCGGGAAAATTGTTGGCGCCCATGCGTCATTTCGAACACTAGATGATAAATGGTTCATAGCCATTTGAATGATAGCCGGGAATGGGGAAGATGGCTTCTGGGTTTGTAAGGAAGAAGTAGTACCACCTGTTTGCACTTCCGTGTTTGAACCGGTTGTATTTGCCAAATTACTGGTGTCATTGCCTGGTTGTGAGCTGGTATTGTTCGAACCAATGGACGCAGTGTTTGATGTTTCGGAAGTTGTTTGACTTGTATTCCCTACTTGATTTTCTGTGGTTGCATTGCTGCACCCTGCAAGAGTTGTGATGGAAAGCATAAGTACACTTGTGCTTATAAAGAGATGATTCCACTTTTTCATGAGGTTTAGCCCCCTTTATTAAGTCAATATAAAAGCCGATTATCTTATTCGACGGTACAAATGAGCATAATGTTGCAAAATATATGTATGGTACGTAATGGATTCTTCGAAAAAAAGCGATGTGGTATAATTTGAAAAGAAAATGGGTTCTATACATAATCGTTCCAAACTGTTTACATACGCAAGGGAGTGAACAACTTGTTGGAAGAACAATTAAAAAAATACGCAGAACTTGCGATTAAGGTTGGTTTGAACCTTCAACCAGGTCAAAATCTTGTGATTGGATATGGTATCCGTCAGGTTTTGCCAGAGCATTTTGATTTTGCAAGAATGCTCATTCAAGCAGGTTACGATGTAGGTGCAAAGTTTGTCCAGGTTGACTGGGGTGACGAATGGTGGCTGCGGGAAACTGTGAAGCGCGGATCGCTTGAAACATTAGAAGCACGCGCAAAATGGCAGGTCGAATGGGTTGAAAAGCTGGCTCTTGAGGGCGCAGCTTATTTGGCTATTCCTGCAACGGATCCCGATTTATACAACGGCGTTGACCCGGAACGGGTCGCAAAAGCGAACAACTTGGTTGCAGCAGTATTCAGACCGTTTAATGACCATCGAACGAATGGGGACTACAGTTGGGCACTGCTGTCCGCGCCGACACAAGCCTGGGCGGATAAGGTCTATCCTGAGTTGCCTAAAGAAGAGCGGTTTGAAGCATTGTGGAAGGGCATTCTTGCATGTTCACGCGCTGATGGTCCAAATCCGGTACAAGCTTGGGAAGAGCACTTGAAAAACCTCAAAAAGCGGAGTGCTTGGATTAATAAACTTGGTATCAGGAAGCTTCACTATGTTGCCCCTGGTACAGACTTAACTGTTGAAATGCCGAAGGGCCATTTCTTCCAGGCTGCTTCCCAAGAAACACCGCAAGGGGTATCCTTTGTTGCGAACATACCAACAGAAGAAGTGTATTCCGTCCCATTGAAGACAGGTGTGAATGGTACTGTTTCAAGCACAATGCCTCTTAACCATAATGGCGCGCTGATTGATGGCATTAAGCTGCGGTTCGAAAACGGCCGAATTGTGGAGTACTCTGCAAAGTCAGGACAAGATGCGCTAAGGGGCATTATTGAGACAGATGAGGGAAGCCACTACCTCGGTGAAGTAGCACTTGTTCCGGTTGACTCTCCGATTGCTCAAATGGGACGCCTATTCTACAACACGCTGTTTGATGAAAATGCGTCGTGCCATCTTGCTATCGGCAAAGCATATCCGCTGATAGAAGGCGGCAGGGATCTCAGTCATGATGAATGGGAACAACATGGGCTGAATAGCAGCCTTAAGCATGTTGACTTTATGATTGGGTCTGCACAAATGAACATCGATGCAGAAACACAAGACGGGAAAACTGTTCCGATTTTCCGGAACGGTAAATGGGCTGAATCTGTATAAGAATTAAGAGAATTCTGGTTGATTGGTATAAGACACATCAGTACAATAAAAGTTGATGCCTTTCTATCATGAAAATATTTTTGGCGGAGGTGTTTTGATGGAGTATCGCAGATTAGGAAAAAGCGGTGTAAAAGTCTCTGAGATTGCTTTAGGCAGTTGGCTGACATACGGAACTGCAACGGAAAGAGAAAGTGCACTAAAATGTGTAAAGGAAGCGTATGAACAAGGCATTAATCACTTCGATTGCGCGAATATTTACGGTGCAACACCGCATGCCGCTGAAGAGGTGCTTGGCGAAGCATTAGAGCCTTATCACCGCGACAGTTACGTGCTCACAACAAAAGCGTTCTGGCCAGTCGGGAAAGGTGTCAATGACCGTGGTCTGAGCCGCAAACATATTTTCAATCAGATTGAAAAAAGTTTAAAGGCATTAAAGACAGATTATGTCGATATTTTCTATTGCCACAGGTACGACCCAGAAACCGATTTGGAAGAGACACTCCGTGCACTCGATGACCTCGTCACACAAGGCAAGGTTTTATATGTCGGGTTTAGTGAATGGTCAGCAGACCGCATCTCGGCAGGCATCCATTTGCAAAAAGAGCTGAACTTACATAAGTTTGCAGCCAGCCAGCCGGAATATAATATGTTGCAGCGGAAAATTGAAAGTGCAGTCATGCCAATTTGCGATGATGCTGGAATCGGCCAGGTTGTTTGGTCGCCGCTAGCGCAAGGTGTACTTACTGGGAAATATAAAAAAGACAATGCTGTTCCAAAGGGTTCTCGTGCAGATAATGATAAGATTTCAAAATCCATGCAAAGATATTTGAACGATGAAACGCTCACAAAAGTTGAGCGATTGGAGAAAGTAGCGAATGAACTCGATTTGTCGCTGGCACAACTTGCACTCGCTTGGGTTTTGCGCAAATCGAGCGTAAGCAGTGCCCTCGTAGGAGCAACACGTCCTGAACAGGTCACTGAAAATGTAAAAGCTTCTGGTGTTTCCTTGAGTAAGGAATTATTAGACAAAATTGATGAAGTTTTAAACTAGACGGCTAAGTTAAAAAGCAAAGCGGCAGAAAAATCCTAATTAAATAGAAGTTAAGAATTAAAACAGGTGTGATGATTAGATCACACCTGTTTTATCCAGAGTGGACAATAAGTCAGGCAAAGTTTGCTTGAATGGGCTTTTGGATATGGGACGCCCCTTTTATCACGCATGGCTCTGATTCGCAAGGTAACCCAATATTAGTTTATACTATCTTCATGTCACTAGATTTCTAATATAAGGTGTGTTCTATCTTATGAAGAAAGCAAAAATTCTATTTTACACGGCTCTTGGAACTGCATACCTATATGTATCTACATCGCTTTTTTTATTTCACGGTCCGTGGCCGGCTGTGCGTTCGTTTGTGATAGACACACTTGCTACTACAAGACATGCATATCTGCTTCGACCATTATCACTCTATACATTGTCAGAAGCGGAAATTAAAAAACACAGTGTAGATTGGACAAAATCGACAGGTGTTGCTTCAACTAAGCCTACGCGGGATTTTAGTAGTATTGAGGACAACTCTCCACCCGAGATTAAAACAGTTCAATATAAAACATTTAAAGCACAGATTGTTTTTATAACAGATCCAAAACGTGTTCATGTTGCAGCGACAAAGTATATCGGCGTAAAAGGTGAAACTGTTGAACAGCTTGTTAAGGACTCAAAGGCAATATTAGGTGTTAACGGCGGAGCTTTTAATGACGCGGGCTGGCGTGGAACGGGCGGGATCCCGATGGGCACTACGATAGTTGACGGAAAATATTTGGCTTACAGTCCTACATCGCCAATTGTTGGTATTACTGAATACGGTCAATTGGTCTGCGGCGTCTATAGTAAAGACCAGCTTATGCAGCTTCATGTAAATAACGCGGTATCGTTTGGTCCGATTTTGGTGCAAAACGGCGTTGGTGTCGCTCCTGTAGATTACAGTTACCAGCCGCGTGTTGCCATTGGCCAAAAGGCGGATGGAACTATGATGCTTGTCGTAACAAGCGGACGTGAAGTTCTAGGCCCCAATGATTTAGGGGCGACCTATAAGGACATACAGAATTTAATGCTCGAAAATGGTGCAATTACAGCAGCAAACTTGGACGGAGGTTCCTCTGCAACCCTCATATACAATGGAAAATTACTGAATACACCTGCTGACGTGTTAGGTGAGCGCCTCGTTGCAACTGCATTTGTTGTAAAATAGTTTGACTTATTCCGACAAACACATGCATAACTGGCCTGAACCAATATATATATATTGATTCATAAATGATGAGATGAGTTACATTCAAAAACCCCAAACTCTGCCTCCGAAAACAGCTGCTTTCAAATGCAGTAACGGAGGTTTTATTAGCTCTTGAATTATCCCCCCTGGGGGGATAAGATGGAACTGGAAAGGGGGAGGGATTCTTGAAAGAATCAAAGCTGGAAGAGCCTTGCTTAGAAGAATTGCAATATCCCCACAAGGAACGGAAGCAGATTGTTAATCGTCTGGCAAGAATTGAAGGACATGTTCGCGCTATAAAGGAAATGGCAAAATCCGGGCGTGATTGCCCAGAGTTGTTAATCCAGATTGCAGCAGTGCAGCGTGCTTTAGACGGTGTTGCAAAGGTTGTTTTAAAAGATCATTTAAATGAATGCGTTGTATCTGCAATTGGTCATGAAAATCAAGAAAAAATATTAAGCGAGTTTCAAAATGCGTTAGATCGTTACATTCGGTAGGGGGCAAAACGTACAATGGGACATGTCCATGAAAACAATGGCCAAAGTGGGGAACATGAACATAACGGTCACCATCACAACCATGACCGACATGACCACAGTCATCACGACCACAACCACCATGGTCATCATCATGACCATTCCGGTATTGATTCGAGCATTCTTGAAAATCGTGATGCTATTAAAGTTCTGTTGATCTCACTCATTGGACTGTTTGTAACAGCGACAATTCAAGCAATCATTGTTGGTGTATCGAGTAGTACAGCACTTATGGCTGATGCGATTCATAATTTTGCTGATGCACTTACTTCTATTCCTTTATGGCTTGCGTTTTCACTAAGCGCGCGGCCTGCAACCAAGCGGTTTTCGTATGGATTTAATCGTTCTGAAGATATTGCAGGTCTAGCAATTTTACTTGTTATATTTGCTAGTGCGTGTGTTGCA
>JAKADF010000041.1 GCA_021820805.1 Bacillota bacterium | reverse complement strand
TTGACGAAGCGAGCAGCCTGTTTCGCGAACTTTCACTTGCAGACGATTTTGTTGAATTTTTGACTATCCCAGGTTACAAAAAACTGGCATAAGTGAACAACAAGTCAACTTTAGAATGAAGGCGTACCAACTGGTACGCCTTCATTTACCGGTGCCAATCTTCTTGCGAAAATATGGAACTAAACTTTATTCAGCCCGTATTGCGCAGCCCAGATGCGATTCCATTTATCGTGAGCAGAACTTCACTAAGCAGCTGCTCATATTCTGGGGAATCGCTCGGTACCTCCCGCAATTCTTGCAATAGTTGGACTTGGAAGAATGAAAGCGGATCTACATACGGGTTACGTAACCGAACCGATGTCCGAATAACTGGACTATTTTCCAGCAGCTCCTGTGATTCAGTAATTTCGAGGACGACTTTCTTTGTTCTCTCAAATTCGGACAAAATCTGCTTATACATCCGCTCTCCAAGTTGAATATCGTCGACCAAGGTCATATACTCTGATGCAATCATCATGTCAGACTTCGCAAGCGCCATTTGTAAATTATCCAGCAGTGCCCGGAAGAATCTCCAATTTTGATACATTTGCTGAAAATCCTTTATACTGACAGTGCCAGAACGCAGGACTTCCTCGATTGCATATCCAACACCATACCAAGCAGGTAACAAATGCCGGTTTTGAGTCCAAGAAAACACCCAAGGGATTGCACGCAAATCTTCGATTTTGGCTGAGTTTCCGCGTTTTGCTGGACGTGATCCGATGTTCAACTTGCTTATCTCGTTGATTGGCGTCGCCTGATGAAAATAAGGAAGAAAATCACTATTTTTAAATACAAATTGCTGGTAAGTTTCATAAGAAGTTTTTGAAACACTCTCCATAACATCAGACCAGTGAGTCTCTTGTATTAAGTCCCTTGGAGTTTGTACATCGAGAGAACCTTTGAGCACTGCGGCATAGGCCGATTCCAGTGAATGTTCGGCAATTTTTGCATGACCATAGCGCTGTGATATGATTTCACCTTGCTCCGTCATTTTGACTTTTCCTTGCAGCGCCTCAGGTGGTTGTGCAAATATACTCCGCTCTACAGGACCACCACCTCTGCCAAGTGCCCCTCCGCGGCCATGGAAGAACTTTAGGCGAACACCATAATGATTTACTGCTTCATAAATGCTTTTCTGACACTTATACAACTCCCAATTTGCTGTCAAATAACCGCCGTCCTTGTTACTGTCTGAATAACCAAGCATGATTTCTTGAGTCATGCCGCGGGCTTTTAAATGTTCCATATAGACTGGGGCTTTAATCGCATCTTTGACAACAGAAGGAGCCCTTTGCAAATCTTCTATTGTTTCATAGAGAGGAACTATATTGATTGAACTTTGCACTTTTTGGATCCCGTTTTTACTTTGCAAAAATAGACCCGATTCCTTGCAAAGAACCAGAACTTCCAGCAAATCACTGACGCCTTCAGCCATAGAAATTAAATAGTTTTGAATACAGTTTTCTCCAAACCACTCATGTGCAATCCTTATCTTTTCAAATACACGAAGGGTTTCAGTTGTTTGTAATGACAGTTTTGAAAACTGGCTCACAAGCGGACGGGTTTCTTGTAAAATTTCAGTCAGCTTCTGAATTTTGTCATTCTCATTCAAACTATCATAGGGTCCAACTCCTGCATGAGTACACAGTTCATGCACGGCACTTTCGTGAACCTTGCTGTGTTGCCGAATATCAAGCGTTGCCATATGAAAGCCGAACAATCCAATTTGCCGAATCAGCGGGCGTAACAGGACATCTGCAACCTCTTCACCTTGGTGGTTTCTTAAAGAATCATCAATCAATTGAATATCACACAAAAAATCCGACAAAGACGCATAATATGCGCCAGTGACAACGCTATTGTGATAGCGATCCTTAGTGTTACTTAGTTTTTGCAAAATCTGTTTAGTCTTTTCACGATAAGGTTCATCAGGAACCGAATCTAACTGTAAAGATAGTATGAGTTCTTCACTCGCGCCAACTAAATCACAAGACTGGCTTAAATCTTTACCAAGAGCGAAAATACGTTCCTCGTATTTTCGCATAGCCAAATCAAAATGCAGAAGAAGCGTTTCAAAGGTTATATCGGCCGTCACATTGGGATTGCCGTCCCTGTCGCCTCCCATCCATGAGCCAAATCGAATGACACTTGGAACTTTACAATGTACATTTGGAAAGTGTTCAATTAGTTCCTCTTCTAACTCTGTGTAAATCTTTGGCAAGACGTCAAATAGAATCTCATCCAAAAAATACAAGCCGTTTCGTACCTCATCCATAACGGAAATTCGTTCTTTTCGGACTGCTCTAGTCTGCCATAACGCTGTAATTTCGGCGCGCAGTTTTCGCATAATATCTATGAATTCACGACGATTAACCACTTGTCCATCCATTTTCCCCAAAAGATTGGCAATCTTCACATGCTTGTCTAGCACTGTACGGCGCATTGCTTCAGTTGGGTGCGCAGTTAAAACGAGTTCGATTCCCAAACGGTTAATCAAATCAACCACGGCATCGTCATCCATATTTCGCGATTTTAACATTAAAAAAGCTTCTCTAAGCGAACCTGCCTTCGGCAGTTCGCCACTGGACAATTCATATGCACGTCTGCGTCTTAATCGATGGTTTTGCTCAGCCAAATTTACAAGTTGAAAATATAGTGCAAATGCCCGAATTACAAATGGTCTATGTTCTTTCGGAACACGCTTTACTTCATCGTTTAATGCATCTCTCACTTCCGGAGTACCATACAAACGGAATGATTTTGCAGCGCTGCGAATTTGCTCAACAGATTGAAACACAGATTCGCTACATTGGGATTTTAAGACCTCGCCAAGCAAATCGCCAAGTATTCTGACATCTCGGTGTAACAAATCATCCTGTGGCACTCTTCAAATCCACCCCTATCCTTACTATTTCTATAAAGTAGAATCGTATGCTTTCTATATAAATTAACATGTACAGTCCATTATGACTAGTTGAACTAATTCGTATAGTAAAGATGGACTAATTGTAAGAAATAAACTCGTTTTTAAACGAATTCAAACGTATAATGAGTTTAGGTAATGGAAATTCATTATAAAAGGGGTTGTATGGTTATGTCATCACTAAATTTAACAACACCCCGAAAAACTGTGCTTGACTTAGTCCGGGGCTCTACAGAACATCCTACTGCTACCGATATTATGCAAAAATTAGGGGAAAGCGGATATCGGTTTGCGTATGCAACTATTTATAATTCTTTACGTTATCTTACAGATCATGGATTAATTCGAGAGTTAAACCTTGGTAATGGCATTACAAGATATGATGGACGGATGGAAGATCATCACCATATAATCTGCCAATACTGCAAAAAAATTTCTAAAGGAGCAACAGATATTCCGGCAGAATTTTTGCAAAAACTAGAGGAAGAAACTGGTTATCGAATTCTTGAATTAAACATTCACTTTGTCGGTGTGTGTCCAAGTTGTGCAGCAAAAGAGAAAAAATCTAAATCCACTATTTGATTAGACTCTCTGGCATATTTATGTTATAATTACTTAGTGGTTTTAGATTTAGATTTAGTCTAAATATCATTAAGGAGGCTGCATAAATATGCCATTAGTTGGTAAACCTGCTCCTGATTTTGATATGCTTTCTACAAAAGACATGAAGACATTAGAACAGCATGTTAAGCTCTCCGATTACGAAGGAAAGTGGCTTGTACTTTTCTTTTACCCGGCTGATTTCACGTTCGTTTGCCCGACTGAGATTATAGCGATGAACGAACGTTTACAAGAGTTTAAGGACCTTGACGCAGAAGTACTCGGCGTGAGTACAGACAGTGTTCATAGTCATAAAGCTTGGATTAACACTCCAAAGGATCAAAATGGACTTGGTGGACTCGATTACCCATTGGGTGCTGATTTCACGAAAGAAGTTGCGCAGAAATACGACGTGTTGGTTGAAAACGGTCAGGCACTCCGTGGGCTTTTTATCATCGACCCAGAAGGTGTGCTTCGTTACCAAGTTGTTCACGACATGAACATCGGCCGCAGCGTTGATGAAACTTTGCGTGTGCTGGAAGCACTTCAAGCTGGGGGCCTTTGCCCGGCGAACTGGAAGCCAGGTCAAAAATTGCTGGAAGTATGAGGTGAGCTGCTATGCCAATGAGGCTTGGAACTTCCATGCCGAGTTTGGATGGGGCCACAGATAAACTTAGCGGTGCGGAGTCATTAGCACTTAAAAAAGATCAGGTGACCCTTATTCATTTTTGGGCAGTGTCTTGTCATATTTGTCATGAAACGATGAATGATGTGGTACGTATCTGCGAACAGTATGCAAAAGAGAGTCTACAAACCGTTGCTGTTCATATGCCTAGATTTGAATCGGATGTTGATATAAACAAAGTAATGGCTGATATTCAAGAATATCATATGTCACAGCCAGTTCTTGTAGACAGCAACCATACGATTGCAGACAGGTTCCAAAATGAATATGTTCCAGCTTTCTTCGTGTTTGGAAAAGATGGAACTCTAAAGTTCCGTGCAGCAGGCGATAAAGGATTTCAAAAAGTAGAACCAAAACTTCGCGAGGCACTTGGCTTACCAAATGAATGAACATATACCCAAAGTAAAAAAGGACGTTGTGTGCTGCAAGCACTGCATCGTCCTTTTTTGAATGTTGTCATTTACCTGCCTTAAGCTTTCTGCAATTCAGCTTCTGAGAACAAAATAGACTGTTCAGTTTCTGTGTGAAATAAATGAACCTTATTCATGTCCATCGTCAATTGCAGCTCAGCGCCCGGATGATACTGAAATCTAGAATTTACTCGAGCAATCAGATTCTGAGATGCAGCGGAAACGTGAAGGTATTCCTCGGATCCCATATTTTCGACTACTTCAACTTTAGCGTTGAAAGACGCCTCCGGATATGTTGTTGAAAATACTTCCTCGTTGTGCAAATCTTCCGGCCGTACACCGAGAATCACATTTGAACCAATCAACCCCTGGTCTCGCAAAACGTTAAACCTTCCGCTTGGCAACAAAATAGAGAGGCCTGCAGTTCGGAAATACAATTGGCTGCTCTCTTGTGAAACCTCTCCACGAAGGAAATTCATAGCTGGAGACCCGATAAATCCCGCGACAAACATATTAGCAGGATGATTATATACTCGCTGCGGCGTGTCACATTGCTGAACAATGCCGTCTTTCATAACAACAATCCGGTCTCCCATCGTCATTGCTTCTGTTTGATCATGAGTTACATAAATCATAGTTGTCTGAATCCGTTGATGAAGCTTTCGAATTTCAGCACGCATTTGGACCCGCAGTTTCGCATCCAAATTCGACAACGGTTCATCCATCAAGAACACTTGCGGTTCACGGACAATCGCCCGCCCTAATGCAACACGCTGACGCTGTCCGCCCGAGAGTGCCTTTGGTTTACGGTCCAGCAAATGTTCAATATCTAATATTTTTGCAGCGTCACGCACTCGTGAGTCAATCTCAGACTTTGGAAATTTACGGAGTTTTAAACCAAATGCCATATTTTGATAAACAGACATGTGCGGATACAAGGCATAATTTTGGAAAACCATTGCAATATCCCGATCTTTTGGTGCAACATCATTTACCTTTTTTTCACCAATAAGCAAATCCCCGTCACTAATGTCTTCGAGACCAGCAATCATTCGAAGCGTGGTTGTTTTACCACATCCAGAAGGGCCTACGAACACAACAAACTCTTTGTCTTGTATATCTAGATTAAAATCTTTCACGACAGAATTATTGCCGTAACGCTTCCAAATATGTGCTAACTGTACACGCGCCACTCTTTAACCACCTTCCCTGTAAAAAGACTCCTTGGCTCTATTCTAAAAAAGATAGATGGTATGCACGAGAGACATAATGTACACGTTTTCATCGTTGTAATGGGCACATTGCCCACTGACCCAGAAAATCCGGTCAAGTCGTTTTAATAACAATCCATAATTTTACAGCATCAAAAAAATCACGTATATCAAGCCCCGTTATTTTGTTAATACGTTCGATGCGATGAATAAGCGTGTTTCGATGAAGGTAAAGCATTCGAGCAGCTTCACTGACATTCAAATTCGCTTTTACAAGCCCGTCTAATACTTCTTCCATCTCACTTTTGAATGATGAAAAATTATCATCACTACTATTAATACCCATCCAGTTCTGTAATACGCGTCCCATATCATTTGGCAGAAGCTGTACCCACTGCAGGAGCAAGTTGTTTTCAGAAATCGTAACCCTTTCTGACCGCGAGCCAAGCATCATTGTACGATATGCAACAACAAGCATAACGAGTGAAGAATAAATACTCGCGGGAGATTCCACCTTACGGCTGACAATTACATACGGAGCAACTGACGCATCAGCTTCGAGCATTGCAAGAAGAGACTCTGCACAGACTTTCCCCGAATTTCCATCTATCTTTGGTTCGGTTTCTTCCTCATTTTCTATCATATTAACCATTGTTTCTGTTGTCAGATAAAGAAGTATTGACCAAACACCATCTTTATCCATTAGCCAAATGTACCATCCATCAGGTAACCACGCTTCAATAATTTGATTAATATCAACATCTGCAGATAACTGCCCGAACATCGGCTGCAAATTTCCATTTTCAAACCGGATCCAAAAAAAACATCCCGAATCTTCGAATGATGGATGAGGAATTGAATATAGAGCTTTCCGTTCAGAAAGTGCAGCACGCAACTCATCATTACTAGCTGATGAAAGCCATAACATCCAATTAGCAAATTGCTTGTCAATTGATTCTTTATACGATGAGAATATTGTGCGAATTGTTATCGATAACGCTTGCCGCATAGATTCATCAAAAGTATTATCCTCAAAATGTGCCGCATGAGAATAATCAAGCTGCATAAACCAGTCTCCGCCGTTTCGAAACCAATCCCCTTCCCTACATTTTGTCTCTTTTGAATCACAATTAAAAATATTGTAGGAAAAGGAAAGTGCTGCTCCCCACTTATCTAGAACGTCTTTCCACCATTCAACCAAAGGCTCACCTCCAATACCCTAACCTCCCCGAAATTTGTGCTCCTGTTTGCCGAACAAAAGGCGCTAGTTCATTTAATTTCTTTTTCGTCATTCTAATTGTTGGTCCAGAAACACTGCATGCAGCCACAACCTTACCTGTACTGTCAAAAATAGGTGCTGCAATACAGCAAATGCCTTCTTCGTTTTCTTCAATGTCCATTGCAAATCGATTTTGTCTTATCTCATTTAAAGCTTGAAGGAAATTTCCTCTGTCAGTTATCGTATAAGGTGTACTTTCAGTCAGACCATATCGTTCTAGAATCTCTTCAACTTCTAGTTTTGGCAAAAAAGCTAATATTGCCTTCCCGAGTCCCGTTGCATGAATGGGTACGCGTTTCCCAACTCGAGAGTGCATTCGAATCGTATTATGGCTTTCTACCTTTTCAATGTAGACAATATCCCCTTGATCCATAAGAGCTAGATGCACAACCTCGTGCGCTTTTTCTGCTAAATTGCGTAAATATGGTAATGCTTCTTGGCGCAAGTCTATACCTGAGAGCAATTTCATGCCGAGATCGAGCAACCGATAACCTAACTTATATCGGCCGCTCTCTGCATCTTGTTCGATATACCCCCTTGCTGCAAGCGTAGTTAGCAAGCGATGAACGGTACTTTTGTACATTTTAACTCTGTCCGCAAGTTCCGTTATGGATACCCCGTTAGGGTAATCACTAACAACTTCCATTAAAATACAAGCCTTATCAACTGATTTCACGGTATAATCGTCCATATATCTTCCTACCATTCGTCAATAATTTGTAATACATTGACTTTATTCGTATCATAAATGTTTGTCCAGATGCGGAAAATGCGCGATACTATTAAAGTAAATACTGACGTGTGGAATCAATCAAGGGGGCTCATAAAGTGGAAGTTAATAATGTTGGTATCAGCCTGGTTTTTCGGCTTGAACTAGATACACCAGTTGCTACATTTGCAAAAGTGGCAAGCCTTGTCGGTGAAACTGGTGGAGACATCATTGGCGTAGACGTTATTCGCAGTACAAAAGACACAATGGTTAGGGACGTAACTATCAACGTAGCTAATCGCGATCACGGCACAAAAATCGCAACAGTCCTCGGCGAACAACCTGGCATTCATGTCGTACATATTTCCGACAGAACATTTCTTGTTCACTTAGGCGGGAAAATCGAGGTTACACCAAAGATTCAAGTAAAAAACCGTGATGATTTGTCCAGAGTTTATACACCTCACGTTGCACGCGTATGTAAAGCTATTCATGAGGATCCTTCAAAAGCGTATCAACTAACCATTAAGCGAAATACAGTTGCAGTTGTATCTGATGGAACTGCCGTTCTTGGGCTTGGCGACATCGGACCAAATGCTGCAATGCCAGTTATGGAAGGTAAAGCAATGCTGTTTAAGCAGTTTGCTAACGTAGATGCGTTCCCAATCTGTTTGGACACAAAAGATCCTGATGAAATTGTAAAGATTGTCAAAGCAATCGCACCAGCATTTGGCGGTATTAACCTAGAAGATATTTCTTCTCCACGGTGCTTTGAAATTGAAGAGAGACTTAAACAAGAACTTGATATTCCCGTCTTTCATGATGATCAACACGGTACAGCAGTTGTACTCCTTGCTGGCCTTATAAATGCAACAAAACTTGTAAACAAGAAGCTTGAAGATCTAAAAGTTGTTGTTGTCGGAATCGGTGCTGCAGGCACCGCATGCACCAAGATGATGCTTGCTGCAGGTGTTAAGAATATTCTAGGCGTTACCCTGGAAGGAATTATTCATCGGGGCGTCGAGTACGATAATCCAATGTGGAACTGGTATAAAGACAATACAAACCCGAACAATATCGAAGGCAGCTTAAATGATGCAATTAAAGATGCTGACGTCTTTCTTGGCGTGTCAGGCCCAGGTGTGTTAAAAGTGGAACACATTAAGTCCATGGCACGCGATCCGATTGTATTTGCAATGGCTAACCCAAACCCTGAAATTAACCCTGAAGAGGCTGCTCCATATGTACGCGTAATGGCTACAGGCAGGTCTGATTATCCAAACCAAATCAACAACGTACTCTGTTTCCCGGGCATTTTTAAAGGAGCCCTTAAAGTAAGAGCAAGAATGATTAACGAAGAGATGAAGCTAGCGGCTGCACAGGCTATAGCTTCTCTGGTTCCAGAAGAGGAACTGTCTGAGGATTATATTATTCCATCTGTTTTCAACCCGCATGTTGCGAAAGTTGTAGCAGACGCCGTTGCGAAGGCGGCACATGATACAGGTGTTGCACGGCGTGAGAAGTTCAAAACAGCAAATAACTATTGATATATCGTCCATTTGGGGGCAGCGGAGACGCTGTCCTTAATTTTTGTCTCTTATTTTTTGATAGTCCGTCTGAACTACCTTTCTTAGTTGATCCTCATCTTACTCTAACCACAATATGTGGAATACGCTTTAGATAGATAGAATTCGGAAGGATGAATTAAGTTGAACGTACGGGATATTATTTTTCGTATGCATCAGCGTATGATTCGTGCAGATAGAGAAGCCATGGCCTATATCCGACTTCATGCAAACTTACTGCGCTCAGTGCTTATGCTTGGTCTGTGCGTTTGGGGAGTATGGCAAAATCATGGTTCAGTGATTGCAGGAATTGTCATTACTGGGGCACTGAGTTATTTCGTTGGCTTTATCTTTGCTTTAATTGTCGGTATGGCTTGGTCTGTAATTACCGCTTTGACAGAGCCGACTCTTGGAGGGACCATTGCTGCTCTCATGATTAATGTTGTTGGTTTTTCCTGCGTGGCTTGGCTCGCATATCAACATAAGGAAACAGCAGAACGTGGGCAGTCTAAAGAAACAATGAGCGACAATCCACACCATAACCATGCGGACCAAGTTGTGCCATGGGCCGTAGCGAATGACGTCCGTACGTCACTCGCGGCTATTCGATTCCTGCTCTTTCCAATTCACCAAGAAAAGGAACTAAACGAACTAGAAATCGCTAGCCGCGAATTGTCTCGGTTGGAGCAAGTATTTAAAGATATAGAAGAGAAAAAGCAGTAAGTAAACAGATATTACGATTCATCCTCATTCTGTTCAATCACATATCCTTCTCGAACCGCAAATGCTGCAGCTTGGACCCGGTTGCTCAAATGTAATTTCTCCAATATATTCCGAACATGATTTCTCACTGTATTTTCACTGATGTATAAAACCTTTGCAATCTCCCGATTCGTAGCCCCTGTACTGAGTTGCCTAAGAACTTCAACTTCCCTTTCAGTTAGTTGATCAATATGTTCACTGATACCATGCTCCATCGGCTTTGAGAATTCCGTGATGATTTGCATTGCCAGATTGCTCGGTATAACAGGTTCCCCGCTGCTTATACGTCGAACGCTTTCGACAACGCTGATTGGGCTTGCATTCTTTAAAACATAGCCGGACGCACCTGACTTTATCGCGTCAAAAAGGGTTTGCTCAGTATCGGAGACCGTAAGAATCAAGATTTTAGCGGTTGGATCCATCATCTTTATATCCCGTGTCGCAGATAAGCCATCATAAATTGGCATGTTAATATCCATTAGAACAACATCTGGTCTTAGCTCACGGTATTTTTGAACAGCAATTTTTCCATTATCAGCTTCACCCACAACGTCAATGTCTGGATTGCGACTTAGAATGGCAGCAACTCCCTGCCTGAATAACTCGTGATCATCTACAATAAAAACACGTATTTTAGAACCTGAAATATTTTGCCCATTTGACATTTTTGCAGTCCCTCCAGCACATTGACAAGAAGTTGACACGTTTCACTGGCACACATCACACCAAATACACGCTCATCATACTACAATTATCGTATAAATAGTGTCTCAAATATTGAACTTACTAAGAAAAAAGCTATAGATTGAAAGGACGAGTGAACTCTTGCCAATGGAAGAGCTTGACACCCGTTACGAACAAGAAAGCAAATTTGTTCCAATTACTAGTTCAGATATCGCTGTGTTTAAAGCCGCTTTTGACCACTCAGTCGACGGGCTAGTTGTCTTAAATGCAGTCAGACGTGTACTGTATATAAACCAAGCTGCTGAAAGAATGATTGGTTCAAAAAATTTAGTTGGAGCTCATTGCGGGACATTACTGCATTGTCATGACGAGGATCACCGTACCCTCCGGTTTGACAGTTGTTATGGTCTTGGTGTACTAGAAACACATAAATCACTTACACATGTTGAAATGAATATTATTTCTGCATCCGGCAAGACAATACCCGTGGAAGTTACATATTCTTACGTCCCTGGCCAAAACGAGACTGAGTACTTGCTCATGTCACTACGCAACGTAAGCATTCGAAAAGAGATGGAAAGAGAAAAGCGACAAAAGGAAGCTCTCCGCTATACACTGCAAGAACGCGAACGACTCGCGAGAGACCTGCACGATGGAGTTGTTCAGGATATCGCATATGCGAACATGCAAATTAAATTGTTGGTACAGGATATACTTAACAGCCATGATATTAATATTGATAATATCAAAAAGATAAGCAGTATTCTCGAAGAGAGTTTTGTGGAGCTTCGCGGCGCAATCCACGACTTGACGTTTAACGTTGAAGCAGACCTAAGCACATTTCTTAAGCAATACTTATTGGACTTTCAAACAAGAACCGGCATTCAAACCTCACTCGAACAAGATGAAAATTTACATCGCATAGAACCATACATGACAAGTCAAATTGCAAAAGTGGTTCAAGAAGCATTAACAAACATTCGAAAACATGCGAACGCGTCCCATGTACAAGTACTCATTCATATTACAGATGACGACAGCCTTACAATAACAGTTGAAGACAATGGACGGGGATTCGCAGTAAAAGAAAACCATACAGATCACTATGGTATGAAAACAATGCAAGAACGGTGTGAACTAATTGGCGGTACTTTATCAATTCATTCATCAATTGGCTTTGGTACAAAAGTGCAAATCCATGTTTCCCTCAATTAAAAAAGGGATAAAGCAACGTAAGCACGTCTGAAATCTGAAATATGTAATATAGTTTTATTATCACGCCTTGTACTGTCATTGACAGCACGTTTCGTCGGGCGTATGGTCTACATACAAAGAGATACAAATTATCCGGAAGGTGTGTGATATACATGTTTTTTCGGTGCCCTGCACGCTCACTCTTTTTTAAGTTTATCTTGATGCTTTTTGGATTCCGGCTGCTCTCTCAGAAAAGACTGTCAGAAACAGAAAGAGAAGAATATCGAACAAAAGCAAAAACTTTCCGCCGGAAGCTTAGGGACGCGTTTGCAGTGTGGGACGATGAAGAACAGGTACAAAACGCCTCCTCTGAAGCAGATAACGCTTAAAAGGAGCCTATCGTGCACAACCAGCTTATCCGTACAGTCCTCATATTCAGACTTGCTTTATCGCTCG
>JAKADF010000040.1 GCA_021820805.1 Bacillota bacterium | reverse complement strand
TAAAACAGCAAGGAAGCAGATGGGGAAGTTGTTCGACGAACGGTTCTATTTATATGAACTGGCGGCTTATACAAGCTCCAGAAGAGGTTCTTCGTTATGTAGCCATCCATGAACTCGCTCACTTGCGGGAACACAATCATTCAAAACGTTTTTGGCACCTTGTTGAATCTATGATGCCCACTTTTCGAGAACAGAGGGGTTGGTTAAAAGAAAACGGAAACAAATTATTCCTTCTTCACGCCGAGGCTACCTCAAAGTGATAGAGCCCCTTTTGACAGTTAATCACCGGCCAGGCGAAGCCGCCGCAAGACGATAGAGCCCCTTTTGGCAGCTAATCTCTGGTCGGGGAAGGCTACCTTAAAGTGATAGATCCTCTCTTTGGACCAAATTACATTATTTTGAGAAGATGAAATCACCGATTTGAGTTATTCGAGGCTGGCTCCAAACCCAACTTGACGATGGTGTTTTACTCGGATTAAAAAACACGAATGAGCCAGGAACCACATCTATATGCTGGTCTAAAACTTCATGTGCTGCAGAAATCGAGGCTGCAGAAGGTTTACTATATATATATCCATTTTCAACACATGTGAACTGATAATGACCATTTTGAATGGAGAATACCACATCGTGGACACTCTTATAGGTGGATGATGACTTGAGTCGATGCATAACTACATCTCCGACAGCAATTTGCGCTTTCATTGGCTCTGCATTCGCTTCCGCATTAATCACATGGGCCAACCAGTACAAATTTTGCGAGTAGGCGCTTGTACCTGCAGATGCGTTATGGCTTACCACTTTTTTTTGCCAGCTTGCTGCTGGACTATATTTGGCACGAGACGCTACAGTATGTGTTTTAGATGCTGGTTGGGTTTTAGGTGTTGGGTGTGTTTTTGCAGTTGTTTGATTTACTCCGAGAGGAATAATTAAGTTACTTCCAATCTGTAAATTAAAAATGGGAATTTCACTGTTCGCAGCTATTAAATTTGAAACAGGAATATCATAATCCTGTGCTATTTTCCAGAAGGAATCCCCCGAACGTACCGTGTAACTTGCATCTGATGTATCGTTGATTACGGATGCATTTGCAAGCACCGGAGAGGCAATAGATGCAGCTGTAAAAATGGACATCGCAGTTATCAGTGTTTTTCCAAAAATACGCATAAAAAACCTACTTTCTCCCGTATTTGCCTCCGAGGTTAGTTGTCGGGTTCGGATGAACGAGATCACCCGTCGCGCTTTTGCGATTCACCCCAAGGTCTAAAAAGAAAAAAAGACCTTTAAAATCCCCCGTACACTGGTTTAAGTCCAGCGATTCGGCTGAATTAGGTATATTTATACCCTACCATGGATATAAGCCTTTGTAACGCTGTAATAGTTTCCAGTAAAATTCGGGTGGAAAGGCAAAAAGAAAACAACATATTCATCGGAATTTTGGGTAACCCAATGTGTGGAGCATTCATGCTTCATAAATTTTATGGGGGTGGCAGTTTTGACTGTTGCTAGCCAAGTCAAACAGACTGTAGCAGGATTAAAAGGAGCTCAGGCAAGCTTAGAACAATTTGCTCTTCAAACCCAAAACCAACAAGCAAAGCAGTTGTTTACGGACGCCGCTGCGCAAACTCAGACTATCATTACTTCATTGGAACAAAGAGTTCAACAACTCGAGCAAGAGGAACCACAATATAAAGGTTTTTAAGCATTTACAGACCGAAGGCGGTAACATGGTTGCCAAAGTTTTACCGCCTTCTGTTTTGTATAATTTCAACAGATAGAGGCGGGAATGTAGTTTGTCCGAATACATAGATCTTATTTTACGCACAATCGCGGGCTTCCTATTTCTTCTTGTCTTAAGCCGGATTATCGGTCAAAAATTTGCAGTTATGTCTGGAATCGTAATCAGTGCGGTTCTAGGACTGTTCGTGGTGATTAAGGATTTTTCTTTTTGGAAATTAGTGTCGGTATGTATTTGTTGGTTCGTTTTAACCACGATTTATAATTTTGTACGCATACAATCTGTGGCAATTGCACAGTTCCTGACTGGCAAACCTCAAGTCGTTATTGAACAGGGCAAAATACTAGAGGAGAATTTAAAAAAAGCAAATACGTCCATCTCTGACATGATGGCTTTACTCCGCAGCAAAAATATCTTTAAATTAGCTGACGTTGAACTTGGAGTTATGGAACCCGGTGGAGATTTAAATGTCATGAAAAAGGCAGGTTTAGAACCTCTAACACCGGTTGCCCAAGGAATTCCTGTTGAAGAAGAAGAATCCCCCCATATTTTGATCGCGAATGGAAATGTTATTGCAAAAACAATGGCCGATCTAGGCTTATCCTATGGTTGGCTGCTGGGTGAAATTAAAAAACAAGGTGCAATCGATTATAAAGATGTATTTCTTGCCCAAGTGGATTCTAAAGGCAACTTATATGTAGATATTAAGAAAGATTCCTTACGTCCGCCTGTTGTGAAACAAAGAGCAATACTCCTCGCATCCCTAAAAAAAATGGAAGCAGATTTAACTACATTTTCATTAGAAACTAAAAATAAAAAAGCAAAAATGATGTACCAAAATGAGGCCAAAAAACTAAATGAACTCATTAAACAACTAACTCCATATCTTCGTGAGTAAAAGACCGGGAGGAGAACCGTTTATATATCTCCCGTCCATATATAGACGGTTCTCTTAATGTGGTTAATCTCCACTCAAAAACTTACACAGGTGTAGTTGTACAAGTCGTTGTTGTTCCATATGGAATAAACAGCATAAATAACACAAAAATAATCAGAAAAACAATCGCAAAGCGCGAAAACCCTCCAACTAACCCGTTCATTTGAATATACCCCCTTTCAGTGTTAGCCTTATAATGGATTCTTCAAGGCACGATTCATCTTATGCTGCAGCCCATAGGCATGGGGCGGTAAACGCCCTGTTTTTATTAAACGCTAAAAAAATCCGGGGGGAACCTGCTTTTACTATCACTACATACGGTAGAACAAATATTTTAACTAATATAATTCAGGTGAACACATGGCAAAACTTTATTTTCGTTATGGACAGATGAATGCAAGTAAATCAATTCAACTCCTTACCGTCGCACAT
The DNA here is from genome assembly GCA_021820805.1 of Bacillota bacterium. Next base: position 9,482 of record JAKADF010000040.1, on the reverse strand, counting down.
AATTACGAAGAGCAAGGAAAACAGGTGATCTTATTCACACCAGCCGTCGATTCAAGGTTTGGTGAAGGACGTATCTCATCAAGGGTGGGTATTTCACGAGACGCATTCATGGTGCATGATGACTCAAATCTGTACGAACTTGCCGATAAAAATCGCCCTGATTGTATACTAGTGGATGAAGTTCAGTTTCTCCGAACTCACCATATTCGGCAATTTGCAAACATCGTGGATTCTTTGAATATACCCGTAATCATGTACGGGCTGCTTAAGGATTATCGAAACCAACTTTTCGAGGGTAGTGAAGCTGCTATTTTGTTTGCAGACCAAATCGAGGAAATCAAAACAATATGTGCAGATAAATCATGCAACCGTAAAGCAACCATGATTCTCAAAATAAAAAATGGGAAACCTGTTTATTCAGGTGAACAGATTGAAATTGGGGGCAACGACCTTTACCATTCGGTCTGCAGACGTCATTACTTCCATCCAGACATGAAAGGATTTCAACAACAAATAACAAATAACGTTTAGTTTACGATACGGATGGCTCTATATTTTTGCAAAAATATTTGAGCCATTCTTTTGAATGCAGGAAACAGCAATCCGAACAAACGAGGGTTCAAGCCCAAACGCCGCCTTTGCAACTTGCTCAATTTCCTCATAATGCGTGAGCGTTTGCTTCACAATGCGCCCATCTTTATAACAAATTTGAAACTCGTTATTTTTAAGAGATAAACAATAAGACAAATCGGGACCATATAGATGACACCATAACGATGACATAAATAAGCGGTTTGGCTCAAATGACTTTTGAATAATTGGCAAAAAATTTTGAAGCGATTGAGCTTGTTCTCTGTCAAAGTACCATGGCTCTCCTATCAAAACACCATTTCTATACCGTTCAAACCGATGGACAGTCTCCGATATACGATGGCGAATGACCACTTTCTCCACACCAAATTGAGTCGCATAAATACCTGACTTTTCAAGAAAAACAGGCTCAAAAAAAGGAGCAGCTGCACCACAGTCAACGTAAACCTTACCACCTAATTCACTAAGATAAACAATAATGCCCATGTGTTGACGACTTAGCATAACTGCATAACAGTCATATCCTAGTGCATCAAGCAGGCATTTCAAATACCAGTTGAGTGTAAAACAGGTTCCGCCAAAACCATAATATTCATGGTACTTCAGATAACTCCCAATTGTCGGCATAAAAACGGCGGTTTTGTCTACGCGAGACAAATAAGCAATTTTACTTATATTTTCAAATGGGAAAACTACAATATGGGCTTGAATGATACGATACAGAAACGTTAGGGTCGGCGGTTCACAGGAAAGATGCAAAAGGCGTAAATAATCTTTTACAAAATTTTGCATGTTCTCCATGATGTACTGGTCCCCAATCATTCATATTTGAAAGTACATCCCATGGTGCTTTTCACAACCTGAATTGAATCTTCCCCCACAATGCGGACAGACTGCATTACACGTCAAATATTCGTTAATTGTCATCTCGTAATGACATCCGCCGCATATAACCGCAGTTTCATTAAATTTGTCTTTGGGCCACTTTAGAGCAGAATGGCCAGCCATCTCGTCATGACACAAGTGACATGGATAATATGTGTTACAACAATAAAATTTAATTGCAATGATATCTACATCGCTATGGTAATGCGCACACCTGGTCTTCTCGTCCACTTGGACTCCTACAATAATTGGATGCACTTATCTCCACCTCTGTCTATCGACTTAAGCCCCTCATGGGTCTATAATATCACTAAGAAAGGTAGGTGCATATTTATGAGCAGTCGTGTACCAACCACTCGCAAGCCGGCGTTCAATGAGAACGACGGTACAGTCCTTCAGTATCAATTAGAGTACGTCGTTGAGCACCCCTCTAATTTGTCAGACGAATTTTTCGAAATATTGAAAAAAAGTGCATCCAATTACTTGAAGTTCGATCGTTATCTAAAACAAAGAGAAAAAGAAAGCTAAATCCCAGCCCCCAAGAACCGGGGGCATCTTTGCGGACTTCCTCCATTTTTCCTTTTCATCTAATTCCCTGCTTCAATTACAGTATTCTTAAATAAAAAAAGGGCGAATCGCCCAAGTGTAACAAACTTTCCATTCTGGTCGTTCTGTGCTGTTTAGTGTTTATTTTATAATTAATAAACAGGAGTTGTTGTGCAGGTTGTTGTTGCATAAGGAACAAGCAAGATGAACAGAACAAAGATAATTAGGAACACAACTGCCCAACGAGTATAGCCTCCAAATACACCGCCATCGTACATGGATAGAACCTCCTCCTCAAAATCTAAACCATTGTCAAGAATGGTGTGCATTTGATGTGCATTAAGTTTGCACGCTCTTGCTTAGGCCATCTGATGTTTGATATTAATACCCTGCTCCGGCTGCATAACCAGGTACAAGCAAGAAGAACAAGACAAAGATGATGAGAAACACAACCGCCCAACGGGTGTAACCACCAAATGTTCCGTACATGTGAGTCTCCCCCTTCTCCCCGACATGCTTCAGATTATGTGAAGAGTCAGGAATTCGTAGGCGGTAAGCGCCCGGTTTTAAGGCGCCCAATTTTTACAAACGAAGCTGTCTCATTAAGTACTCAAACTTTTAAGGAACGCTCGATTGAGCCGCCGCATACGGAGTAGGTTATTCAAGGGTCACGGGAAGGTTTTATAGAATCTATTGGCACAAATATCTCTCTGCTTCGAAAAAGGATGCACTCTAGCAATTTACGCGTACAACTGATGCAACTCGGTAAAGAAACAGCTACAAATATTGCTTACTGCTATATCGAGTGAATTGCAAACCAAGACTTAGTGCTAGAAGTAAATATGCGGCTTAAAAAAGTAGATACTGAGCGCCCAGACAAAGCCGTTGCTGCAATGCTAGAGGGTCGTGTCGTTATTTTAGTTGACGGATCGCCTTTTTCGTTGATTGTACTTGCTGTTTTTACGCAATTCTATCAGACGACAGAAGATTATGTTACACGGTTCCTAATGCAGCCTATACATATATTATTGTGGGATTGTCGTTTTTGGATTTCAAATTTTAAATCGGGTTATTTAATGCCTACAGTTTTCTTAGGTATCCATACGAAAACGCCAAAAAGATTTCCAAGGTGTGATAACTTGGAAATTTGGACATACGATTTATTAGACCATATGAAGGGATGAATACGTTTGTCCGAAAACGAGTTAGAACTCATCTGTAATGCAGACTACAGCGAACTCTTCCCGGAACTTCGTGAAATGTATACAATTGGCGATTTGGAAAGCAAACTCTAACTTTCAATAATGTTGGCGGGCCGAACAAATTACTTTCGCTCGCTAACATTTTTCATAAATTCCCGCAGCTTTGTACCTATCTGGCTCTCTTCCAAAAAACCCCCTCCAATTAAAATCCTTTTGCACATTCCCAGCCAATAAATTGTATTATTTATCGTATTACGATATACATATATACAGTCAATTTTTTTGGGTCTTATGGTCAACTTTTCACGATGAGAGGAGAAATTGACACAAAATGCGCTTTGTTTTATCTCGTAAGACAGGTGATTTTACAACTAATTCTCAGATTTTTCGGTTGTCCGCGGCAGCGCTTATCGTTGGAAGTGCTTGTGCATTTATTGCAATCTTGCTTTTGAAGACGATCTATTTCATTACAAACGTATTTTTCTATCATCGAATCAGTCTGACGTATGTTACACCAACCAACAATCATCTTCACGAGTGGGTAATGCTGCCGCCGATAGTCGGTGCAATCATTATCGGATTTATTGCAAGATATGGCTCAGAAAAAATTCGCGGACACGGGATTCCAGAAGCGATAGAAGCAATGCTTACGAACGAAAGCAAAGTTCATCCGAAAGTAGCTTTTTGGAAGCCCATTTCTGCCGCAATTTCTATTGGATCCGGCGAACCCTTCGGTGCAGAGGGCCCAATAATCATGACAGGCGGCTCATTTGGTTCTTTATTCAGCCAGTTTTTTCATTTTTCATCAATAGAGCGAAGAATCTTACTTGTGGCAGGAGCTGCCGGCGGAATGGCTGCTACATTTGCCGCTCCTGTATCGTCCGTGCTGTTTGCAGTTGAACTCTTAATATTTGAGTTCAAACCACGAAGCCTTGTTCCTATTGCAATCGCAAGTGCTGCAGCAGACTCAATTCGTATTGCACTTATTGGATCCGGTCCACTTTTTGGAATGCCCTCTCTTCCTCATGTCACATGGTTGCTCGTTTTAGTAGCTGGGGTCATTGGAGTTATCGGCAGTATACTAGCCGTTTTACTAACTTATGCAATTTATAGGGTTGAAGATGCATTTCGAAAGCTGCCAATTCATTGGATGTGGTGGCCAGCTATTGGCGCAATCATTATTGCTGCAGGCGGCTTAATTTGTCCTCGTACACTTGGCGTTGGCTATGACAGCATTAGTGCAATGTTGAATGCAAAATTAACTGTGGTTACACTGCTAACTCTATTTATCATAAAAACAATAGTTTGGGTTGTTGCACTCGGCTCAGGTACATCAGGTGGAATTTTAGCGCCAATTTTAATTATAGGGGGCAGCCTAGGCGGTATTTTCGGAGAACTTATACATGCAGAGCACCCCGGAATGTGGGCACTGCTCGGTATGTCAGCCATATTTGCTGGTGTAACACGCACTCCGTTCACCAGTATAGTTTTCCCACTTGAACTTACACATAACCTTGGTGCAATGCTTCCGCTTTTGATTACATCGAGTATTGCAACTGGTATATCTGCTTATATTCTTCCTAGATCGATTCTGACTGAAAAAATTGCACGCCGAGGCTTACACCTCACTCACGAGTACAGTACCGATCCGCTCGCTATGCATTATGCAAAAGAAATTGTCTATTTCCCCTCCATATTGATTGAAGGACAAACATCCATCAAGGAAGCTTTAGAAATACTTATGCAAAAAGGCATATCAGATAATTGGGTAGGAATTACAAACTCAAAAGGTACATGGGTTGGCCTTGTTAATACATGGGATATAGTAAGAAGTGCGAAGACGAGTGCCGATAAGAACGTTATTGAGTGTGTGTCTGACGCACCATGTATTCATACTGGTGATACTGCAAAAACGGCACTCGCTGCTATGGTTAAAAAACATGTAGATTGGACAAAAGTTGTTTCAGAGGATGGAACCTGTATCGGAGCTTTAACTGTTTCACAATTGCTTCAGTTGCGCTGCAAAGAAAGAATCGACGAAGAACATCGGCATCGTGTGTATGATATGCGCTTACGTTTTCAAAAGCGCATATCATTAAAGTCCAACCATGAAAAAAATATACACCAGACGTAAATCCACAAATGAGTTTTAGACGTTTTAGGAAATCCTTTATAAAATCCACATTTATAATCAGTAATTTGACCTATTACTTAACACACTGATTAGTCATAAATTGAAAGTGTCCCAAATTGAAAGAAGGGTTGTCATATGAAAATTGATACCTTGATTAAATTTGGTTCGCTTGCCTTCAATGTTGCTCAAGACGAGAAAGTTCGGGAACTGTTAAAGATTGCGCATAACGGTGCAAAACGGCGTGGTCTGTTTTCTCCCCCACCTATCTCAAACTCAAGACCTCATATCGGTAATTCATACTGGCCATACAATCGATGGTAAACCACTAAGCAAAGGAGGACCAACACTTATGGTCCTCCTTTTTTAAACATCATATAAATGTATTTACTTGACCTTTTTCCAAATTCTTATTCTGTCTCTACTGTTTTGTGGATCAATCTTTTGACCAACTACCCATTTCGCCGCAGCTGACCGTTCCTCCGGGGATAGTGCAACATCTAACTGCGCAGCTAACTTGTCAATGAAGCTTTTTGCTTGCTCTAAATTGGATAGTTCATCTTTCGTGAATCCTATCAGCACACGATTCGCTTTTCGCCAATTCAGGGGATTTGCCATTTTTCTGCGAAACGTCTTTAACGCTTTAGAGTCCATGGCTATCTCCTCTCTTAAACACGCAGTAGTGTAAACACCCTGTACAAGTTTCTCGAAACATAGTTGTTGTACCAGAGTATGCACAGTACTTAAAAAGGGTTCTTTAGCGCGTTTAAGGAGCATTTAGCATTTGGCAATCGATTCGTTGCTTTATTCACTTATTGGATTCGCCACGCCACGAAACAGAGCCTTGTTTTTGTTCGTTTACAATCAATTGAAATACATCAGGCCGTGAGTAACTGCCAACTGGATCAAAGTCGAATCGACTTTCTGCAATCAAGTCTAAATCGAGATCGCGGGTAAGAATTTCTTCACGTCCAAACACAGGCTCCGCGATATATTCACCAAGAGGGCCTACTATGGCACTTCCTCCAGCGCACATCAGTTGAGGAGATGCAGCCAGTTCATCCTGGCACGCTAAGTCAGATGGATACATTTCCTTTGTAACATATTGGTTACAGGCCAAGACAAAGCAACGCCCCTCAACCGCTATATGGCGAATTGTAGATTGCCATACATCACGTGCATCAGCTGTAGGCGCTACATATAGCTGAACACCCTTCGCATACATAGCAGTTCTGGCTAAAGGCATATAATTTTCCCAACAAATAAGCCCCCCCAATTTACCATATGGTGTATCCACAACAGTTAAAGTACTGCCATCCCCCTCACCCCAAATCAGCCGTTCAGAAGCTGTTGGTTTTAACTTGCGATGTTTTCCAAGCAGCTGGCCTTCCGGTCCAAAATAAAGGGTTGTGCAAAATAGTGTGCCGGTGCTGTACTCACTGTCTCTTTCAATCACACCGATAACGAGGTACACTCCTGCCTCACGAGCTGCGTTTGATAATATGACTGTCGTTTCACTTGGCACCACGACAGAGTTATTCCAATATCGAGCCCAGTCCTTTCGCCCCGCATCAGAACGATTACCAACACTCGTTCCAAACGTAAGACCACGCGGATATGCTGGGATAAAGGCCTCCGGAAAAACAACAATATTAGCACCTTGTTCTGCAGCCTCTTTGATTAATGAAACAGCTTTTTCTGTCGTTGCTTCCCGATTCATGATAACAGGAGCAGCCTGAACAACAGACACACGAACTATCCGCAATTTGATTCCTCCCGATTTGTTTATTCTCTATTTACTATTAAATTCATACTCATTCTACTTTTTATAATATACACTGAATCTAAAACGCTAGGTATTATATATTCTCCACAATAAATAAACACCCCCCTCGCACAGAGTCTTGGCCCTGAAAAATGAGGAGGGTGTTTACTTTATCTTTGCCACAAATTAACTATTCGACAATATCACCTTCAATGCTTTTTCTTTTGCAGCGTTCCCAAATACTTGATATGCTGCAAGAATATCATTTAAAGAGAAATGGTGTGTAATCAATTGCTTTGGTTCAATTTTCCCAGATTGAACAACTTTCAACAGCATCGGTGTGGTAACTGTATCTACCAGTCTTGTTGTTAGTGTTATATTATGTGACCAAAGCGTCTCTAAATGAAGATCGACTGTTTTACCATGAACACCAACGTTCGCAATATGCCCGCCCGCTCTTACAACTTCTTGACAGATTTTAAATGTTTGAGGAACTCCAACAGCTTCAATTGCTACATCTACTCCGACATTTCCGGTAAGACCCATCACTTTCTCAACGGCTTTTCCATCACGGCTGTTCACGACTTTTGTTGCACCAAAGTTTTGCGCCACATCTAATCTGTTATCATCTAAATCTATCATGATAATTTCAGAAGGAGAGTAAAATTGTGCTGTTAGTAACGCTGCAAGCCCCACCGGGCCAGCGCCAACAATCGCAACAGTATCTCCAGGCTGTACATGCCCATTTAATACACCGCATTCAAATCCAGTTGGTAAAATATCACTAAGCATCACTAGTGCTTCTTCGTCGGATCCATCTGGAATATGATACAAACTTAAATCAGCTTGAGGAACTCGAACATACTCTGCTTGTGTACCGTCAATTGTGTTACCTAATATCCATCCGCCATCAGCGCAATGGGAATACATGCCCTTCTTACAAGCCTCACATTTTCCACATGATGTAATACAAGAAACAATCACTCTGTCTCCTACACTAAAATTACTTACTCCTAAACCTACTTCTTCAACAATACCTACACCTTCGTGACCCAGAATGCGACCATCTGTTACAGTTGGTACATCCCCTTTGAGGATATGTAAGTCCGTTCCACAGATAGTAGTTTTCGTTATACGTACAACGGCATCTGATGGTTTTTGTATGACTGGCTGTGGTTTATCTTCCCAACTAATTTGACCCGGACCATGATAAACAAGCGCTTTCATATAATTCCTCCCACCATTTGTACTCGTTCATTGCAATACTACCTTAGCAAGCATTGTAGAAATGTCACATGATTCAAATCAATTGCATAAATTTCAAATTTTATTATAATCTTTGTCTACGCTCACTTAGTTACACGAAAATAATGCCCCATACGATGATTGAAGGTTAAATTACATCAAAACAATTGTTTACTGCCTTCTTTGCTCCTTTGATGCAAAAACACAATTCACGTGAATCGCCACCGCATTACAAATCATATACACTCACTGGCAATCAAAGTAAGAACAACCGCAATACTCACTCAACAGTTGTCTTAAAAACGACATATGTAAGCGATTAGCAAAACAATACATATCAAAGTTGTTATTACATCACTTATGTACGAAGCAAGCATCGGCGTAACATATTGATTTGATTTTAGTCTTGGAGGATTTGCGCTTCTGGCTAAAGTTTTAGAAGTTTTAACTCATAAACAGGTAGGAACTTTGTTCTCTTTAATCAATTTTGTACCAGCTCTTTTATTTTTTTCCTTATCCTTCTCTATCTACCTTGCTTGAATCTTTTGTTTATATACCTGATTGATATTGTTATAACTGGGTAATAATGAGGCAATCCTATATGAGGCATTGCCAGAAGATAATTAAGGATAGAGCATTAGTTCCGTTCAAATTATTGTGTACGACCACTAAAAAGTTAAAAACGCCGTGAACCTTATATTTTGTATCCAGATGTCCTGCGACATCTTTCATAGTTATCTGTGTAAGTCAGTCTTTATTTTAGAAGATGAGATACCGATGGTGCGCGGCAAATACACAACCTCACAATATTCCTTTAAAAAGTCAAAGCGGCCTTCCCAATCATCACCCATGACAAATACATCAACATTGTGCTCTATCACGTCATTAATTTTCTGCTCCCATGTTATTTCAGGAATAACTTCATCCACATAACGAATAGCTTCAAGCATCATCCTGCGCTTTTCAAAGCTAAAATAAGATTTTTTATTTTTTAGCGCATTAAATTCATCTGTAGAAAGGCCGACAATTAAATAATCTCCCAGTTCCCTTGCACGTTTTAAAAGATTAATATGTCCCCAATGTAATAAGTCGAATGATCCGTACGTAAGGATTTTCT
>JAKADF010000039.1 GCA_021820805.1 Bacillota bacterium | reverse complement strand
TGGTTAGGACAGAGTACAAATTCTATGATTGCCGTGATCATCATGGACATATGGATGTGGGTTCCCTTTTTGTTCATTATACTGTACGCGGCTTTGCAGTCCTTACCCATGGAAGCGTTTGAAGCTGCTCTTGTCGATGGGGCGAGTCGTATGCAATTGGTGAGAATGGTGATTCTTCCACTATTAAAATCATCGATGTTGGTTGCAATAAGTTTGAGATCGATTGATGCCATACGCATTTTTGATCAAGTCTATGCGATGACTCAGGGTGGTCCAGGAGATGCCACTATGTTCGCCAGTTTGCAATTGTCAAATACGGCATTTGGACAGTTGAACTTTGGCGTTGCTGCGACTGAACTTTTTATCACTTTTGTTATTATGCTGTTGATTGTAGGCTCTTATTACCTAATTGGGATCAGGAGGAGCGCTAATGTACAAATTAAGTAGGATTGGGTTAAGTCTGCGTCTCGTATTCATGGCGCTCTTTATGCTTTGGGTCCTGGTTCCAATTTATTGGCTAATAAATACTTCATTAAAGCATAATTCCGATGTAATTTCTCCCTTACCATCGTTCTGGCCATCGCATTTTACATTATCAGCCTATTCCTATGTGATTAATAACTTGGGCGTGTATTTTGAGAACAGCATTATCGTATCGCTTGGTGCCACAATATTTTCTTTGATTATTGGATTACTCGCAGCTTATTCATTGTCCAGATTCAAGTTTAATCGAATATTTACATCATTTTTCTGGTTTGTTATTCTAGCAATTCGCATGATGATTCCTATCGTCTTTATTATTCCTCTGTATCAAATATTTCAAAATATGGGTCTCTACAATACGCGCCTAGGGTTAATTATCGCGTATACACTTGTGAATTTGCCTTTTGTGATCTGGATGATGGTCTCTTTTTTCAATGATTTACCTGTTGAACTTGAAGAAGCGGCAATGGTAGATGGTGCGAGCCGAATGCGAGCTTTCTTTCAAATCATACTGCCGTTAGGAGCGCCGGGTATTGCCGCTGTGAGTATTCTTGCAATCGTTATGACGTGGAATGATTTGATTTTTGGTTTGTATTTAACATCCAATACACAAGCTATGACACTTCCTGTGGGGATTGTTGGGTTTATCACACAGTATAAGACCCTTTGGGCTCAAATGGCCGCTGCTGGGACGTTGGCGATTGTCCCAATGATTTTCGTGATTTTGTTTGTGCAAAAGTACCTTGTTCGTGGATTGACTACGGGAGCCATCAAGTAGATTGGGAGCTGTTCATTTAAATTTCTGGGGTGATTAGAAATGAGTATTAAAATTGCGGGAGCACCTTCCAGTTGGGGGGTAGATGATCCTAAAAATCCACATCTTCCATCATGGAAACGGGTATTAGAAGAAGCGTCACTTGCTGGTTGTGAAGGAATTGAATTAGGACCTTATGGTTATATTCCCTTAATAATTTAACGATTATTGCAGGAACAATCTTTGATAATTTAGTTGCAGAGTCAAATATGGATAAATTAATACTTCAGTTGGATGCGACCTGTTCGCTGATCACGCAACTTCCATCTATTCCACAAGAAAAAGGGCAACACTTTCCTACACCATATTTGGTACTTATCGATTGGGGCCATGATGAAAGAGATTATAAAGCCGGTCATCCTAATGAAGCTAAACGATTGTCTTCATTTGACTGGAATAAGATGATGACCCATATTCAGATCCTTGCGGAACGAGCAGAGAGCAAATTTGGAGTACGATGCGTAATTCATCCTCATGCTGGTGGTTATATCGAATTTGACGATAAAATCCAGCAACTTTTGCAGGACATTCCCTATGAAACTGCAGGACTTTGTTTCGATACGGGGCATCTATATTATTCAAAAATGAATCCGGAGAAGTGGATTCGCAAGTATGCTGATCGATTGGATTACATCCATTTTAAGGACATTAATCTGAGGATTTATCAGCAAGTGATGGGGATACGAATTCGCTTCTTTGATGCCTGTGGCATGGGTGTTATGTGCCCCATTGGGCAAGGCGTCATTGACTATCATTCTATTTACAGAGTACTGAAAGAAATTAATTATCAAGGTTATATAACTATCGAGCAAGAACGAGACCCAAGAAATTCAGGTTCTAGTTTACGAGATGTCAAGCAGAGTATTTCTTATTTAAAGAATATTGCCTATTAACCCAAAAACGAAAAAGAGAGGAAGATGATTTTAATGATTAATGGTGAACAAGCGGTACAAAGTCCAATACGTTGGGCAATGGTAGGAGGGGGACGCGGGAGTCAGATTGGCTACATTCACCGCTCAGCAGCGCTACGCGATCATAATTTTCTGTTAGTCGCTGCCGCCTTTGATATCGATTCAGAACGCGGTAGAGATTTTGGGATTAAGTTACATATTGCGCCCGATCGTTGTTATCCAGATTATAAGACGATGTTTAAGAAAGAGGCTAAACGCGAAGATGGCATTCAGGCCGTTTCTATCGCTACGCCAAATAGCACGCATTACGAAATTTGCAAGGCGGCATTAAGTGCCGGATTACATGTCGTATGTGAGAAACCTCTGTGTTTTACGACGCAACAAGCGAAAGAGCTTGAGACTCTTTCAAAGATTAAGAATCGTGTGGTTGGCATTGCCTATGGTTATTCTGGCCATCAAGCAATTGAACAGGCTCGTCAAATGATTGTCAACGGAAATTTAGGCGAAATACGAATTATCAATATGCAGTTTGCACACGGGTTTCACTCAAAGGATGTTGAATCAGAAAATTTGAGTATCAAGTGGCGTGTCGATCCATCTGTTGTGGGTCCTAGCTATGTGCTTGGTGATCTAGGAACGCATCTGATGTACTTGTCAGAGGTCTTGTTACCGAAGATGAAAATCAAAAAACTTTTATGTACTCGCCAAAGTTTTGTCAAAAGTCGGGCCCCATTGGAGGATAATGCCTATACCTTGATGGAATACGAAAATGGTGCGGTTGGGACGGTTTGGAGTTCAGCGGTAAATGCTGGTTCCCAACACGATTTGAAGATACGTGTCATCGGATCGCAGGCAAGTATTGAGTGGTGGGATGAACATCCAAACCAGTTACTTTATGAAGTGCAAGGGAAACCGAAACAAATTCTTGACAGAGGAATGGACTATCTCTATCCGCAAGCATTGGCAGAGGATCGGATAGGTGCCGGTCACTCAGAGGGTCTATTTGAATCATGGTCAAACCTTTATCACAGGTTTGCTTGTGCGATGACGGCGGTAGATCGCGGGGAAAGTTTTAATGATGTTTGGTTCCCGGGGATTGAAGCTGGTGTGGAAGGAGTGCGTTGGATAGAAAATTGCGTGCGTTCCGCTGATAATGGCGCTGTATGGGTGGATTATAAATGACCTCATTTGCATACTCCCTATATGATTCTATTGACTGGAAATGCTTGGGGTAGTATTATGAACTTGAAATTAGCCAAAAGATAACCATTATATTATCTAAATGTTGCAATTTGATGATGTACAGTTGGAATTTAAGTTGCCGCAGATGGATGAACTTTTAGGAGGTATAAAGATGGCACAAGCTGAAAGTTTGAAAAACTATATTAATGGTGAATGGATCGAGAGCAAGACGAGTTACTACGAAGAGGTTTACAATCCCGCTACAAAAGAAATCATTGCGTATGTACCCTTTTCAACGAGTGAAGATATCACCTATGCGATTGAGGTGGCCAAAGCGGCTTTTGAGGATTGGAAGAGGGTTCCTGTTCCGCGTCGTTCGAAAATACTTTTTACTTACCAGCAATTATTATCGCTACATAAACAAGAGTTGGCACGATTAATTACGATGGAGAATGGAAAAAGTCTTTCCGAGGCAATGGGAGAGGTCCAGCGCGGTATTGAAAACGTGGAGTTTGCTGCAGGGACCCCGTCTCTGATGATGGGAGATTCACTTTCCTCAATTGCGACCGATGTTGAAGCGACGAACTACCGATATCCAATTGGCGTGGTCGGTGGGATCACGCCGTTTAATTTCCCCATGATGGTGCCGTGCTGGATGTTCCCCATGGCCATTTCGCTAGGGAACACTTTTGTCTTGAAACCATCCGAAAAGGCGCCGTTACTAACTAAAACCTTAGTAGAATTGTTCACAGAGGCAGGATTGCCAAAAGGCGTTTTTAATGTGGTGTATGGGGCGCACGAAGTCGTCAATGGAATTTTGGACCATCCAGCAGTCAAGGCGGTTTCGTTTGTTGGCTCCAAAACGGTGGGCGAATACGTTTATAAAAGAGGAAGTGAGAACTTAAAGCGTGTCCAGGTGTTAGCTGGGGCCAAAAACCATATCATTGTCATGCGGGACGCCAATATTGAGGATGCCACCACCAACGTCATTGGATCCGCTTTCGGTTCCGCTGGAGAACGTTGCATGGCCGCATCTGTAGTGACAGTCGAAGAGGAAATTGCTGATGAATTTATAGCCAAACTTGCAGAAAAAACAAACCAAATTAAAATGGGTAACGGTTTGGAGGAAGGGGTGTTTCTTGGCCCTGTCATTCGGGAAGAAAATCAAAAACGCACCATTAATTATATCGAAAAGGGTGTCGAAGAAGGCGCTAAATTGGTATGTGACGGACGCGATAGCATGCTGGACGAAGGGTTTTTTATCGGCCCCACCATTTTCGAAGGGGTTACGACTGACATGACGATTTGGAAGAATGAAATTTTCGCTCCGCTTTTATCCGTCATTCGTGTAAAAAACCTTAAAGAGGCCGTGGAAATTGCCAATCGTTCTGAGTATGCGAATGGGGCTTGCATCTTTACATCGAATGCGTCCGCTATTCGATACTTTCGCGAAAACATTGATGCAGGGATGCTCGGTGTTAATTTAGGTGTACCGGCTCCGATGGCATTCTTCCCGTTCTCCGGCTGGAAGTCGTCCTTTTTTGGTACTCTGCATGCGAACGGAAAAGATAGTGTCGATTTTTACACGCGAAAAAAAGTGGTCACGGCCCGCTATGTGACGCCAAGTTTTGATTAATTGCCGGATGCAAGATGCCGACAGATCCGGAGGTGCTAAGAATGAGTCAATTGCTCATGAAACCTAAGTACGGTGAAGTAACGTCAGGTGTAACAATAATTCATGAGGTGACAAGCGCAAATTCGCCTTTAAACTATGTGGGCTTAAAAATTATCGATATCGCTCCCGGTGCGACGTACAGTGAAAACGCGAACAAGCAAGAGTACTGCATCGTGGCCATGACAGGGAAAATCAACGTGTTTGCCAACGGTGAAAACTACCTGAATCTTGGAACACGGGGGAGCGTGTTTGAAAAAAAGCCGACGGATAGTGTGTATGTACCGGGCGGTCAGAGTTTTAAGGTAGAAGCAGTGAGTCAGGCGCGTGTGGTCTTGTGTAGCGCTCCGTCTCTTAGACAACTGCCGACCAGGCTGATCAAGGCGTCCGATAATAGGATAGAGTATCGAGGCAAATACAACAACAAGCGCCTTGTTCATAATATTTTGTCTGATTCTGATTCTTTTGCTGACAACTTGCTGGTAGTCGAGGTGTTTACGGAAGGTGGAAACTGGTCGAGTTATCCGCCGCATAAACATGACCAAGACAACTTGCCACACGAATCGTTTCTCGAAGAAACGTATTATCACGAAATGAATCCACAGCAGGGGTTTGTCTTTCAAAGGGTGTACACGGATGACCTGACGCTTGATGAAACGATGACGGTGAAAAATGGTGACGTGGTCATCGTACCTAAGGGATATCACCCGGTGGGAGTCCCTGACGGCTACACCTCGTACTATCTAAATGTTATGGCAGGACCCACACGCATCTGGAAATTCTACAATGATCCAGACCACGAGTGGATACTTGAACGTGAGTAAGGATGGGATAGGATGAATGTTGCGTTCAATAACACGAGAGAATTTGACATCATAGCCATAGGGAGGGCGGCCATTGACCTTAATTCCGTTGAATACAATCGCCCTATGGAAGAAACACTTACTTTTTCGAAGTACGTAGGCGGCAGTCCGGCGAACATCGTGATTGGCGCCTCCAAGCTAGGATTGAATACAGGATTCATTGGAAAGGTTTCGGATGATCAACATGGGCGCTTCATTGAACAGTTCATGCGCCATGCGGGCGTCGATACCACAGGCATGGTGATCGATCTCGAAGGGCATAAAACAGGACTTACATTTACTGAAATCAAGAGCCCCAACGAGTGCAGTATCCTGATGTACCGTGAGGAAGTGGCTGATCTTTACCTGGCTACATCTGAAGTGCAAGAGAATTACATCAAACGGTCAAAAATTCTCCTGATCTCAGGGACAGGTCTTGCGATGAGTCCGTCGCGAGAAGCGGTGTTAAAAGCGCTAAGTCTGGCAAGGAATAACGACGTAAAAGTAGTTTTTGAATTGGATTACCGCCCATACACGTGGAAATCTAGAGAAGAAACCGCAGTTTATTACTCTCTTGTAGCAGAACAATCCGATATTGTCATTGGTACACGCGATGAATACGATGCGTTGGAAAACCGCTCGGAGGTAGGCGACAATGCACTGACCGTTCGTCATTTATTCGCTCACTCGCCAGAGATGGTGGTGATCAAGCATGGAACGAGCGGATCTTATGCCTATTTGAAAACCGGGGAAGTGTACCGCGCAGAGGCCTTTAAATCAAACGTTTTAAAAACGTTTGGTGCTGGCGACTCGTACGCTGCTGCTTTTTTGTTTGCCATACTGTCTAACAAAGACGTTGCAACCGCTTTGCAATATGGCAGCGCTGCCGCAGCTATTGTGGTAAGTCGACACAGTTCTTCGGAGGCGATGCCGACTGTGGCGGAAATCGAGCAATTGATCACACAATGAGGTGAATAAGATGCGGATCATTCGTTTAACAACGGCTCAAGCACTCGTCAAGTTTCTAAATGCGCAGTATCTACACGTGGATGATGAGGAATTTCCTTTTGTAGAAGGGATTTTTAGCATATTTGGTCACGGTAATGTGCTTGGTATAGGCCAAGCGCTTGAACAGGATTCAGGTCACCTGAAAATTATTCAGGGAAAAAATGAACAGGGGATGGCGCTCGCTGCCGTTGCTTACAGCAAGCAAATGCTGCGACGCAAAATCTATGCGGTATCTACCTCTGTGGGACCGGGATCGGCCAACCTGGTGACGGCTGCCGCAACAGCGTTGGCGAATAACATTCCTGTCTTGTTATTGCCTGCTGACACCTTTGCAACGCGCCAACCCGATCCCGTTTTGCAGCAGGTCGAACAGGAATACAGCGCGGCTATAACCACCAATGACAGCTTAAAGCCAGTAAGCAGGTACTGGGATCGCATTACCCGTCCTGAACAACTGATGTCCAGTCTGCTACGGGCATTTGAGGTGTTGACTGATCCGGCAAGAGGGGGACCTGCGACAATATGCCTCGCACAAGACGTGGAAGGCGAAGCGTATGACTTTCCGGAGGAATTCTTTCAAAAGCGTGTGCATTACGTGGATCGCAAAGCGCCGACCGCCCGGGAAATAAACGGCGCGGCGCAACTCGTCAAGAGCAGTCAGAGGCCGATCATTGTGATCGGCGGTGGCGCAAAATATTCTGAGGCTAACGATATACTAAGGGAAATTTCTGAAAGGCACAATATTCCTCTTGTGGAAACGCAGGCGGGTAAATCGGCGGTCCCTTCCACGTTCAAAAACAATCTGGGTGGTTTAGGAATCACGGGAACCCTTGCCGCGAATAAGGTGGCACGGCAGACGGATTTGATTATCGGTGTTGGCACGAGGTATACGGATTTTTCCACATCGTCGAAAACCGCGTTTGACTTCAGCAAGGCTCGTTTCTTGAATATCAATGTCAGCCGCTTACAGACTTATAAACTGGATGCCTTTCAGGTGGTTGCTGACGCAAAAACAACCCTGGAACAGTTGGCTGCCTTGTTGGGCGATTATGTAAGTGACTATGGCGATGAACTGGTTGCCTTGAAAGCAGAATGGTTGGCAGAGCGCGAACGGCTCGCCAACGTGACCTTTACCAGGGAGAATTTTGTTCCTGAAATTAAGAACCAGTTTTCACAAGAAGTGTTAAACGAGTATGCAGATGCCTTGGAGACGGAGCTAGCGCAAACCACGGCCCTTATTGCCATCAACGAAGCGATTGCGCCCGACAGCGTTGTGGTCGGTTCGGCAGGGTCGCTCCCTGGCGATTTGCAGCGCTTATGGAATCCGGTGATGCCCAATACCTATAACGTCGAATATGGGTATTCGTGCATGGGCTATGAAATTGCGGGGGCGCTTGGCGTTAAACTGGCGGAACCGACGAAAGAAGTATATTCATTTGTTGGCGATGGCAGTTTTCTCATGTTACACTCTGAACTTTTAACCTCTATACAATACCACCACAAAATCAACATTTTGCTGTTTGACAATTCGGGGTTTGGCTGTATCAGCAATTTACAAATGGAAAACGGCAGTGAAGGGTTCTTTTGCGAATTTCGCAATCATGATCACCGGATCGTCAACGTGGATTATGCGAAAATCGCCGAAGGATATGGTGCAAAAGTGTATCGCGTCAAAACCGTGGAGGAATTGCATGCGGCCCTGGCTGATTCAAGGCAACAAGATGTAACCACTTTGATTGAGATGAAAGTTCTTCCGAAAACGATGTCGGATGGTTACGAAAGTTGGTGGCATGTCGGACTTGCCGCACAGGCAGATCGCGAGAGCATTATTAAGGCATATGAACAGCAACGCCAAAATCTATTGAACGCAAAACAATATTAATCAAGGAAGGACTCCTCTTCTCATGGAACAACAGATCTTGTGGGGCATTGCCCCGATCGGCTGGCGCAATGATGATATTCCGGAAATTGGGGCTGGCAATACGCTGGGTCATGTACTTGGCGACATCGTGGTGGCGGGATTTCAGGGGACCGAAGCGGGAGGCTTTTTTCCTGAAGCGAGCGTATTAAAAAAAGAGATTAAGTTGCGAAACCTCAGGATTGCCGGGAAATGGTTCAGCAGCTACCTCATTTCCGATGGCCTTGACGCAACAGCAAACGCGTTTCGCCAACACTGTGCGTATTTACAAGAAGTAGATGCGGACGTCGCGGTTGTCTCTGAGCAAACTTACAGTATACAGGGCAGCGATAAAAATGTTTTTACGGAAAAACCATATTTCACGGATGTCGAGTGGGAAACATTATGTGCTGGACTTGATGAACTAGGTCAAGTGGCCAAACAATATCAACTCAAATTAGTGTATCACCATCACATGGGAACCGGAATTCAAACCATCGAAGAAATCGATCGGTTGATGGCCGGCACGAATCCAGAGCTTGTGCACTTGTTGTATGACACCGGCCACATCTACGTTTCCGACGGCGATTACATGACCTTGCTTAAGAAACACGTCAGTCGCGTCAAGCATGTTCATTTTAAGGATGTCAGAGAAGATATTCTTAAAGAATGCAAAGCGACAGGAAAGTCTTTTTTACAGTCTTTTTTACACGGTATGTTTACAGTCCCCGGAGACGGCGTAATTGATTTTACGAAGCCCTATCGGTTGTTGCGAGACGTGGGGTATCAAGGCTGGATAATCATTGAGGCTGAGCAGGATCCGGCGGTTGCTCATCCGCTCGAATATGCGCTAAAAGCGAGAACATACATTGACAATGCATTAAATGTAAACCACAGGAGGTAGATAAGATGACCATGAAATTCGGTGTTATTGGTACGGGAGCAATCGGTAAAGAACATATTAACCGCATTACAAACACGCTTTCGGGAGGGAAAATCATAGCTGTCACCGACGTGAATCAAGAGTCGGCCAAACAAACTGTTGAGCAGTACCAATTAGATGCTGCTGTATATCCGGACGATCAGTCATTGCTGTCAGATCCGAACGTGGATGCCGTGCTCGTTACAAGCTGGGGACCTGCCCACGAGGAAAGCGTTTTGGCTGCGATCGAAGCCGGGAAATACGTGTTTTGTGAAAAACCGCTTGCCATTACAGCTGATGGCGCGTTAAACATCGTGAAAGCAGAAATGGGGCATGGGAAACGCCTGGTTCAGGTCGGATTTATGCGCCGTTACGATAGCGGCTATGTGCAACTCAAGGAGGCGCTTGACAGCCGTGATTTTGGCGATCCTTTGCTCATTCACTGTGCGCATCGCAACAAGAGCGTTGATGAAAAATACACCAATGACATGGCCGCCAATGATACGTTGATTCACGAAATCGACGTCCTGCACTGGTTGGTCAACGATGATTACGAATCTGTACGCGTGATGTATCCCAGGAAAACCAAACATGCTCTGTCGCATCTTCAGGATCCGCAACTTTTTTTCTTGCAGACGAGAGGCGGCATCATGATCACTGTCGAGGTGTTCGTCAATTGCCAGTATGGATACGACATCCAGTGTGAAGTGGTGTGTGAGGAAGGTACGATAAAACTGCCGGAAGTACCGAGTATTGTAACGCGAAAAGCGGCAAAATTGGCAACGGGTGTGTTAATCGATTGGAAGCAGCGGTTTCTTGATGCTTACGATAAAGAATTGCAACACTTTATGGATACCATTCGCGCTACGGGTGAACCGCACGGCCCGACGTCATGGGATGGATACATCGCAGCCATCACGACGGATGCGTGTGTCAAAGCCCAAAAATCAGGGGAAATGGAAGTAGTCAAATTAGAAAAAAGGCCTAATTTTTATCGTTAATTAACCGAAGAAGGGACGGGATAGCGAATGAATATCGCGGCAATGTTCGACTATGCGGGTGAACGACTGCAACATGTTTTGTTTGCAGATACGTTCAATCACAAAGCGGCGAATGGTTTGCGTTACATCGTCAACCCGCCAGGCGCTGAGGTAACGATTCATCAATATTTCAAAAACTGAAATCAATGAACTTTGATGGAATTGCTACTAGTTCAGTGTTTGCCTGGGTCGATAAGGCCGATGAGTCGAGTCGATTTATGCTGCAAAAAATGAGAGAAGGACTTGGACTTTAACTATTGTCAAACAAATGGTTGCGATAACATGTAGAGGCTTTGAATGAAGATGCTAGGGGAGGACATATTTGTGACATTAGTTTCTATAGAAGATATGCTGATCAAGGCGAAAGCAGGTAAGTATGCCGTTGGACAATACAGTATCAACGGCTTGCAATGGATACGGGGTATTTTGCAAGCGGCGGAAGCGGAACGCGCGCCGGTGATTCTCGGCGCTTCTGACAGAATGGTGGATTTTTTGGGCGGATTTAGCGTCATTGTGGCCATGGTCAACGCGTTGCTGGATGAAATGGCAATATCGGTACCTGTGGCGCTGCATCTGGATCATGGGGTGAGTGTTGAACGGTGCAAGATGGCGATAGACGCTGGGTTCAGTTCTGTGATGATTGATGGTTCGCATTTTCCTATTGAGCAAAATATCGCTATGACCAAGGAAGTGGTCGATTACGCTCGCTCTAGGAATGTGTCTGTAGAGGCGGAAGTGGGGACAGTGGGCGGAATGGAGGATGGACTGATTGGCGGAATCAAGTACGCAGATCCAAAGGAGTGTCTGAGTCTGGTTAAGGAAACTGGAGTTGAAGCATTGGCGGCAGCACTTGGCTCTGTACACGGTGAGTATCATGGTGAACCCAAGCTTGGGTTCAGTGAAATGAAAATCATATCAGCACTGGTTGAGGTGCCACTAGTTCTTCATGGAGCTTCTGGTATCCCGCCTCATCAGATCCAAAAGTCTATTGAATACGGGCATGCCAAAATTAACATCAATACGGAATGCATTCAGGCGTGGACGCTCGCTGTTCGCGCGGTGCTTGCGAACGACACTAAGTTGTACGCGCCGCGATCCATTTTGACACCGGGGCGAGAAGCGATTGTCGATACTGTCAAGCAAAAAATGCGGGAGTTTAATACCAGTCATAAATCTTGAAATGTAGCGAAACAACTACCACTCGGATTTTTGGAGCACCGAAAATGCTATCTTGCTCACGGTGAATCCGAGTAATTTCCTGGCTAATTTTTTATTGCGATTACTTACCCATTTATACAACGCCGATTTACCTACACCCTATTCACTTGTAGTTTCAGACGGTGTTTTTTCTTGGTGATACAGTTCAACAATCATGGCCATAAACCCCTGCAAGTGCTTTCTTACGTGTTCACTAACTCATACTATGGTTATGGCATGACAATCTCGATATTGTGATTTTTGGCGTATTCCAAATATTTTTCCTCAGGCGCTCTATTTGTGACCAGATAATCGATTTCTGACAAACTGCAATATGTCATCAAACTCTGTTTTCCAAATTTTCCATGGTCGATCAATAAAAATGTGGTCGAACTTTTTGCCACGGCCATTTTCTTTAATTCGCTTTCAACCGGAGAGGCGTTTGTCACACCGTTTACTAAAGAGACACCAGTCGATGCCATGAATGCCTTATTGATGTTATATGCTTCGAAAAAATCAATCTTCTTCAAACTGGTAAATGAATTTGTTTTTCTTTCCAGTGTTCCGCCAATGGAGATGATAGTCAAATTATCATAAGGCAGCGAGTTAATAATAAACGTCAGGTTATTGGTAATGATAGTAAGCTCTCTGTTTTTTAAAAACTCAAACATTTCGTAC